>NZ_SHMI01000027.1:0-61024 GCF_004284735.1 Shinella sp. JR1-6
GATCAACCTTGGAAGATTATGTCCATCGGCCTACGAGACTGGGCACACAGGTCATGATCAATGCTCGTTGGTATAACAAACAGGTTCGCTGTCGCATCGCCCGCATCCCTCTTCACCCATGAGGGGGCGGGGCACCAGATCAAGGTCAACAAGGCCGCGACCGGCCATACCGCCTCGTTGCTCTTCCAGAGTGCTTGGTCGGGGCGGGCTGAAATGGGACTTGCCGGGAGCGATGCCTTCAGCGTCAAGGTGAGCCCTGATGGTTCAACCTTCCACGACGCCCTGGTCGTCGATCCGGCGACGGGGCGGGTGACGTTTCCGGCCGGGGTCGTGGGCGTCCGGCCGCAACTGACGGGGCACCGGACCTACTATGTCGCAACGACAGGGAGCGACGGCAACAACGGGCTGACGGCGGGTGCACCTTTCGCGACGATCCAGAAGGCAATCGACGTGGCGCACAATCTCGACTGTGCCTCCTTCGACGTGACGATCGAGATCGCCAACGGCACCTATGCCGGGGTGAGCATCGCGCGGCCGCTGATCGGCGGGGGCACGCTCGTCATCAAGGGCAACGAAACGACGCCGGCCTCGGTCGTGCTGTCCTCGGGGCTCGGCTTTCGCAATGGGGCGCAGGTGCGCGTTGCCGGCGTGCGGATCGCCATTGCAACGGATCTCATCCATGCGCTTTCGGTAGGCCTTGGTGTGCATCTGCGGCTCGGCAAGGTGGAGTTCGGCGCGGTCGGCGCGAATGCCGACCATATTTTCTGCGACGGCCCCTGCCATATCGTGCTGGAAGACAACTATACGATCACCGGGGGTGCGCGGCGGCACATGAATATCGGCGTCGGCCACCTTGCCGGCGCGAACCGCACTTTCACGTTGACCGGGACGCCCGCCTTCACGCAGTTCATCGCCGCCTCGAACTGCGGCACTGTGGCGCTCTCCAATCCGACCATAGCGGGCACGGCCACCGGCGGGCGCTACATTGCCGAAACCAACGGGGTCATCAACACGTTCGGCAAGGCGACGACGTTCCTGCCGGGTACCCTCGCGGGCACCAATCCGACCGGTGGCATTTATGCATGAGGAAAAGCATAGCATGCGTTGCATTCCAGGCGGCCCTTGCGCGAGGGCTGCCGGACTGGTTATGAAAAGACATGTCGCTCGAATCCGTCCGTACCTTCTTCTCCGAAAATGCGCCTGATGTCGCGGTGCTGGTCACCGAAGAGAGCTCTGCGACCGTGCCGCTTGCCGCCGCGGCGCATGGCGTGGCGCCGGAACAGATCGCCAAGACGATCTGCCTCAGGGTCGGCGAGGAGATCGTGCTCCTCGTTGCGGCCGGCACGGCGCGGCTCAGCAACCGGAAATTCAAGGACCGTTTTGCCGCAAAGCCGCGCATGCTCGATGCCGAGCAGGTACTGGCCGTCACCTCCCATCCGGTCGGTGGCGTCTGTCCGTTCGGACTGCCTGCGCCCGTGCCCGTCTATTGCGACGTCTCGCTGAAACCTTTCGACGAGGTGGTTCCGGCCGCAGGCGCGACGAATGCTGCCGTGCGCATTGCGCCGGACCGCATGGCGGACCTCGTCAAAGGCGAGTGGGTCGACGTCTGCGAGTGACGTCCCGGCTTTCCGGCCGGCGCCGGATAGCCCAGTCGAAACAAGTCGCCAGAGCGATTTCTCCAAAACCCTCCGCCGAGCGAATCGTGAAAGAGTTTCGCGAAAATCCGGGGAAATGCCCGGCTGGAAAAATCCCGCCTGAACACGCAATATGACGAAACTGTGATCAACCGCGGCCGGCTTTCGGCGGACAGCGGCGCGCGGACGCGGGGAGACCCGCGGGCAGGCGGTTCGCAGTGCGAAGCGTCGGCTAGGTCCCGGGTTGCTGGAGGAGCATCTGGCCCGGAGGTTTTGCACGGCGCAGCCGCTGGCGCGCCAGGGGGAGAAAACATGTTTGAACGGTTTTTCAAGCTGAGTGAGCACGGAACGAGCGTGCGCACCGAGGTGATCGCGGGTCTGACGACCTTCCTCACCATGTCCTATATCATCTTCGTCAACCCGGACATCCTGTCGACGACGGGCATGGACCGCGACGCCGTCTTCGTCGCCACCTGTCTTGCCGCCGCGCTCGGCTCCATGGTCATGGCGCTCGTCGCCAACTGGCCGATCGGCATGGCGCCCGGCATGGGCCTCAACGCCTTCTTCGCCTTCACGGTCGTGGCGGCGCTCGGCTTCACCTGGCAGCAGGCGCTGGGTGCGGTGTTCATTTCCGGCATCATCTTCGTCATCCTGACGGTGACCGGTGTGCGCAGCTGGCTGATTGCCGGCATTCCGCATTCGCTGCGCAGCGCGATCGCCGCCGGTATCGGCCTCTTCCTCGGCATCATCGCCCTGAAGAGTTCCGGCATCGTCGTCGACAATCCGGCGACGCTCGTCGGTCTCGGCGACCTCAAGCAGACCGGCCCGCTGCTCGCCATCCTCGGTTTCTTCATCATTGCCGTGCTTGATGCGCTGCGCGTCAAGGGGGCGATCCTGATCGGCATTCTCGCCGTCACGGTCCTCTCCTGGATTTTTGGCGTCAGCGAGTTCCGCGGCCTCGTTTCCGCCCCGCCGTCGATCATGCCGACCTTCCTGCAGCTCGACATCATGGGTGCGCTGCACGGCGGCCTGCTGCATGTCATCCTCGTCTTCGTGCTCGTTGAAGTGTTCGATGCGACCGGCACGCTGATCGGCGTGGCCAAGCGTGCCAACCTCATCCAGGAAGGCAAGCAGAGCCGCCTCGGCCGCGCGCTTCTCGCCGACAGCACGGCAATCGTTGCCGGCTCGCTGATCGGCACGAGCAGCACCACGGCCTATGTCGAAAGCGCTTCGGGCGTGCAGGCCGGCGGTCGCACGGGCCTCACCGCCTTCACCGTCGCTATCCTGTTCCTCGCTGCCCTCTTCATCTCGCCGCTCGCCGGCTCCGTGCCGAGCTATGCGACGGCACCGGCCCTGCTCTATGTCGCAGGCCTGATGATGCGCGAACTGACGGAAATCGAGTGGGATGACCTGACGGAAGCGGCTCCGGCTGCGCTCACCGCGCTTGCCATGCCCTTCACCTACTCGATCGCCAATGGCCTTGCCTTCGGCTTCGTCAGCTATGTCGTCTTGAAGTTCTTCACCGGCAAGTGGAAGCAGATCCATCCGGCAACGGCGATCGTCGCGGCCCTCTTCATCATCCGCTTCGCCTTTTTCGCGGAATAAGGGGCCCGATCGTTCGGGCGGACCGCACCACAAACTCCATCGTCATCCTCGGCGCTTCGCCGAGGATCCATCTGCCGCCACGGCTGGTGGGGGCTCGGGTCAGGGCCAAGCTGATGGAAGAGGGGGTTCGTGCGACACATCAAAAGGGCCGCGTGATGAGCGCGGCCCTTTTTGCATGTCAGGGCCGGGCGACACCGTCCAGCCAAGCCTGCCATTCCCGTTCGCTTGCCATGGCCACCTGCGCAGCCTTCTCTCCGTAGAAGAAGCGGCAGACGCTGAGGCGGATCGCTTCGCCCGTACGGTAGAGGCCGAAGAGGCCGACGCCCGGCATTTCGCCATCGATGCGGACCAGCACGTAGCGCTGCCGATCGTCCTGCCGCACGCCGACGACCTCGCCGAAAAACGTTTCGCCGGCTTCGACGGTCCAGTTTTCGCCGACATCGGCCGTCTCGTGGCCGAGGCCGTCGAGCAGCTTGCGCCATGTGACGAGGCCATCGCCCGCTGCTTCGGCGGACAGCTGGAAAGAGGCAGCGGGTTGGCCGGCATGGTGTGCGAGATAGAGCCGCAGCACCTCGATGAATCCGGGCCAGCCGGACTCGAACCCCTCCATCTGGTCGTCCCAGTCGTCCGTTGAGCTGAAGAGGGAATGCACCATGCGCACGAGGCACTCGTCGCCCGAGCGGGCGGTGATGGAAATCTCCGTGGCGATCGGCGGGGCATTATCCGCCCAGCCGACCTCCACATAGCCGAAGCGGTGTGGCGGCTCCCAGCCGGTGACCGTGCCTCCGGAGGTGACCCCAGGCATGAAGTGGAAGGTGAGCTGGCCGCCGATCTTCTCCTCGATCTCGGCCCGGGTGAACCAGGCGGCGTTGCCGGGGCCGGTCGCCATGGCATGCCAGACCTCCTCGGGCGTGCCGGGAACGAGAAACTCCATTTCCACCCAGCGTTTGCCGCTGGCGTCAAATTTCGTCGGCATCGGACTTCCTTTCCTTGTCTGGTGGTGCGGGATAGGCGGCGACGACCAGCCGGTGCGCCCGTCCGGCCGGGGCCTGTTCGTCGTGGTAGCGGGCGGTGAGCGTTGCGACCGCCGCGGTGAGATCGGCCGTGAAGGCGGCGCGCGCGGCGGGGGAGGCGAAGCGGATCGTCGTGTCGATGGAGAGCGTGGCAAGCCGCTTGTCTGCAGCGCGCGCGCCCCGCCAGAGCATGCCGACCTCGCGCAGGCTGCGGGCGGCGAGTGCCACGAGATAACTTGCCGAGAACCGGTCGCCGGAAACATCGGGATCGGCTCCGACCGGCCCCAGCGCGGCCGGCGAGACGACATAGGAGCGCGCCGTTGCCACCATCAGCCGCTCGGTGATGCCGCCCCACTGGCGGGCCTCGGCCTGTTCCACCAGCCTCTCGTCCTCCAGCGCCCTGAGGTGATAGTTCACCTTCTGGCGTGTCAGTCCCACCCGACCGGCGAGCGTGGCCGCGGAGGCTGGCGTGGAAAGCTCGGCGAGCAGGCGTGCCTTCACGGGATCGAGGGCAAGGGCAGCGGCGGCCGGTGTGTCAAGAATATCGAGATCGAGCATGTGGCAGGATTCCATTGACAAGAAAATTTGTCAATGGACACAAAAAAGTGCCGGCCCGTGGAGGCGGGCCGGCGGATCCGCTGATCCCGGTGGGTGGATCAGCGGATCAGGAAGGGTTCCGAATAGAAATGCTCCTCAAGATTCACGCCCTCGCCGCCGCGATCCACAACAGCGAAATCGGAGACGGTGTCGAGCGGTGTCAGGATGCCGTGCCAGACATTGCGGCCGATATTGACGCCCTGGCCGGGCGCGGTGCGGAAGGCAATTGGCTCAGTGGGTCCGTTCTCGGTCTCCCCGGCGACGACGACGAGGAACGAGGCATCACTCAAGGGAATGAAGGCCTGGCTGCCGAGCGGGTGGCGCTCCACCATCGTCAGCTCCAGCGGCAGGGGATAGGGCTCGCCGCGCAGGAGACTGATCATCGGCCGGGCTTTGTCACCCGTCGTCTCGATTTTGGCGAGGTCATGGTAGCGGGTGCATTTTCCCGCATTGATCGGGAAATTGTGGGCACCGTCCTGCTCGATCACCTGGCCGAAGGGCGCGAAGGCCTCGCGGGTGAGCGGCTTGATCTCGATGGTCTTCATGTCTTTCCTCCCTCGGCCAGATGGCCAAAAATGCGCAGGCGGCTGACACCGCCGTCCGGATGGATGTTCAGGCGGACATGCGTCACGGCGTCCGCCCGTTTCACGAGATTGCCGTCGAACGTATGGATACGGTCGGCGGCAAGTTTCTGCTCGGGCAGGATCTCCTGCCAGAACATCGACGCGGCGGTGACAAGGGTGGGGAGGTCCCCCGTCGTGCCCGTCAGGTCGGCGGCCTGCAGGGAGCAGGCATCCGGGTAGTTGCCCTTGAAATGGGCGGTATCGACGACGATGCTTTCGATCGTCGCCCGTGCGGCGAGCCTGACCACGATCCATTCGTGGCCCGGTGTACGGCGGCGGCTGGTCTCCCAGCCGTCGCCCATATTGATGCCGCGACCGGGCGCGAGCAAGCGCTGGTGGCCGTAGTGCCCGTTCGAGAGCGCGACGACGGTTCCGCCCGCAAGAGCGGCGGCAAGATCGAGCGGTTCGTTTTCGGCGGCGCTGCGGTCGAGCGCCGGAAGTCCGTGGACGCGCAGCCTTGCCACCCCGCCATCGGGATAGATGCGCAGCCGCACATGGCTGAACAGCCCGTCCGTGGCGCAATCGAAGAAATGCGGGGCATTCGGCCCGAGTGGGCTTGCGGCCAAAAGGGGCGTCCACACCGTAGCCTCGCCCGGCCCGCCAGGCGCAAGACAGCCCTCTATGGCGCAGGCCGTCGGGTAGTTGCCGGTAAAATGTGCCGTGTCCACCTCAAAGCCTTTGATGCGGCCGGGCGTTGCCAGTGCAACGATCGCATGGTCATGCCCCGGCCCGCGCCGCCGCCGCGTCTCCCAGCCGTCCATCCACTTGCCGTGCTCGTCATAGACGCCGGGCTTGTAGACGGCGGGCTCGTCGGCCAGCATGCGCGACAGCGGACCGAAAAACGCGTCCGTGGCGAAGATACCCCTTGCCCCGAGGCCGGCCGAGGCAAGGTTGATCGTTCCGCGTGTGAACGAAGGCGTGGCGCCGCTCGACATGACGCGGTCGCTCAGGCCGGCAGCAGCGCATTGAGCCGCAGATAGCCGATTCGCTCGACCTGTTTGCAGGCGGTGGCGAATTCGGCGACGCGGTCGTTCGCGATGCGTTTTTCGAAGGCGGCGAGAATGCTCGCCTTGGTGTTGTCGCGCACGGCGATGATGAACGGGAAGCCGAATTTTTCGACATAGCGGTTGTTGAGCTCGGTGAAGCGTGCGCGCTCCTCGTCGGTCAGCGCGTCGAGACCGGCCGACGCCTGCTCTTCCGTCGAGCTTGCCGTCAGGCGCTTGGCCACGGCCAGCTTGCCGGCGAGATCCGGGTGGGCGACAAGAACGCCCAGACGCTCTTCCTCGCTCGCCGCACGGAACTGGAAGGTGAGCGCGGCAGAAAGGCCGATCGCGGTATCATTCGCCGGCGAAAGTTCGTCGGCGAAGGCGCGCCGGGCGATCCAGGTAGAGTGCTCGAAGATATCGCCGAAGCGTTTGACGAACGCCTCTTCCGCCATCTGCGACGGGCGCTCTGCGACCGGCTTTGGCGGATGGGTTTTTGCCCAGTGCTCGGCGATGTCGACGCGGCGGGCGATCCAGACTTTTTCGTGGCTCTGTACATAGTCGATGAAGCGGGCGAGCGCCATGACGCGGCCCGGCCGGCCGATCAGGCGGCAGTGCAGGCCGATGCTCATCATCTTCGGGCTGCCCTTGGCGCCTTCCGCATAGAGCGCGTCGAACGAATCCTTAAGGTAGCTGAAGAACTGGTCGCCGCTGTTGAAGCCCTGGGGCGTTGCGAAGCGCATGTCGTTGGCGTCGAGCGTGTAGGGGATGATCAGCTGCTGCCGGCCGCCATGCTCGTGCCAGTAGGGCAGGTCGTCGGAATAGGTATCGGAAACATAGTCGAAGCCGCCGGCTTCGGTGACGAGATCGACGGTGTTGACCGAACAGCGGCCGGTATACCAGCCGCGCGGCCGTTCGCCGGTGACGAGCGTGTGCAGGCGGATTGCCTCGGCAATGGCCGCGCGTTCGTCCTCCACCGTCATGTCCTTGTGCTCGACCCATTTGAGGCCGTGCGAGGCGATTTCCCAGCCGGCCTCCTGCATGGCGGCCACCTGGGCGGGCGAGCGGCGGAGCGCGGTGGCGACGCCGTAGACGGTGACGGGCACGTTCTTTTCCGTCAGCAGCCGGTGCAGGCGCCAGAAGCCGGCGCGCGCGCCGTATTCGTAGATCGATTCCATGTTCCAGTGGCGCTGGCCCGGCCATTGGGCGGCGCCGACGATCTCGGAGAGAAAGGCTTCGGATGCCGCATCGCCGTGCAACACACAATTCTCGCCGCCTTCTTCGTAGTTCAGCACGAACTGTACGGCGACGCGTGCCTCGTCCGGCCACCCGGCAGTCGGCGGTGTCTGTCCATATCCGTGCATGTCACGGCAATATCGCATGGGAACGCTCCTCCAAACGCTTTCGATGCAGAATTTCTAACCGCAAATCGCCCGTGTCATTCCCTACGGAAATTTTGAAAGTCTCGAACGATCCTGCTGCTTTTCAGTGGCAAGAGGCTGGAGGATAGTGATTATCGGAGTGCTGTGTTCGGGAGGAAAAACATGCAAACTCATTCGCAAGGCGCCGGCCGCCTCACCACCCATGTGCTGGACACGGCGCGCGGCAAGCCGGCAGAAGGCCTGCGCATCGATCTCTACCAGGTGGAGGGCGACACACTGCGTCTTCTCAAGACCACCGAGACGAACGATGACGGCCGCTGCGATGCGCCGCTGCTCGCCGGCGAGACGATGAAGGCCGGCACCTACGAGCTGCGTTTCCATGCCGGCGATTATCTCGGCCGCACGGGGGATGGCCCGTTGTTCCTCGACATCATCCCCATTCGCTTCGGCCTTGCCGACGAGGGCGCGCATTGCCATGTGCCGCTGCTCGTCTCGCCCTTCAGCTATTCAACCTATCGCGGGAGCTAATCCATGGCGGCCGTCTCGATCCGCGCGGAACTGCGTTTCATCCTCAATGGCCAGGACGTTGTTGTCAGCGACGTCGGGCCGGACCAGACATTGCTCGACTGGCTGCGGTTGTCCCGCCTGTTGAAGGGCACCAAGGAAGGCTGCGCCGAAGGCGACTGCGGCGCCTGCACGGTGCTGGTGGGCAGGCTGACACCTGAGGACGGCCTTGTTTACGAAGGCGTCAATGCCTGCATCCGCTTCCTCGGCTCGCTGGATGGCTGTCATGTCGTCACCGTCGAGCATCTCGCCGCCCGCGACGGCCGCCTGCACCCCGTGCAACAGGCCATGGTGGACTATCACGGTTCGCAATGCGGCTTCTGCACGCCGGGTTTCGTCATGTCGCTCTATGCACTTTGGATGCAGGCGCCGAACCCGAGCGATCAGGAGATCGAGACTGCGCTGCAGGGCAATCTCTGTCGCTGCACCGGCTATGAGCCGATCCTGCGCGCCGCCCGCGCTATTTCCACCTATGGCGGCACGGAGAAGGACCCGCTTCTCGCCGAACGTCAGACGATGATCAAGCGCCTCCGGGCACTTGCCGATGGCGCGCGCGTCGAAGTCGGCGAAGGCAGGAAGCGGTTCGTCGTGCCGGCGAATCTCGACGATTTCGCCGCTATGCTGGAGGCGGAACCCGCCGCCACGATCGTGGCGGGTTCCACCGATGTCGGCCTTTGGGTCACCAAGCACATGCGCGACATCACGCCGGTCGTCTTCATTGCCGGCCTTCAGGAGATGAAGGCGATTGCGGTGAAGGACGACGTGATCACGCTCGGCGCCGGCGTCACCTATACCGAGGCCATCGCGACGCTTTCGCAGCACATTCCGGCGCTCGGCCCGCTCATCACTCGGATCGGCGGCCAGCAGGTGCGCAACATGGGCACGATCGGCGGCAATGTCGCCAACGGTTCGCCGATCGGCGACACGCCGCCGGCGCTGATCGCGCTCGGTGCGTCGGTGACCTTGCGCAAGGGCGCGGAACGGCGCACCATCCCGCTTGAGGATTTCTTCATCGCCTATGGCAAGCAGGACCGTCAGCCGGGCGAATTCGTGGAATCCCTTGCGGTGCCCGTTCCCCCTGCGGCGGAAAAGTTCGCCGTCTACAAGGTGACCAAGCGCCGCGACGAGGACATTACCGCAACGCTCGGCGCCTTCCGCCTGGCGCTTGCCGCCGACGGCACGGTCGCTGCCATCACCATCGCCTATGGCGGCATGGCGGCGACGCCGAAGCGTGCCTTTGCCGTCGAAAAGGCACTGCTCGGTCAGAGCTGGACGGAGGCGACGGTGGAAGCGGCCATGGCGAAATATGCCGAGGACTATGCGCCGCTGACCGACATGCGCGCGACAGCGGAATACCGCGCGCTGGTGGCGAAGAACCTGCTCTTGCGGTTCTATGTGGAAACGACGACCAGCGCAGAGCCCGCGCAGGTGTCCAGATACGAGGCTGCGTAAGCCATGAACAAGCACACTCCAGACCTCAAGGCGGAAAAGATCACCGGCGGCGTGCATTCGAGCCCGCGCCACGATTCCGCGCACAAGCACGTTGCCGGCACGGCCGTCTATATCGACGACATCACCGAGCCCGCCGGCACGCTGCATGCCGGCCTCGGCCTCTCCACGGTCGCCCACGGTACCGTGAAGTCCCTCGACCTTTCGGCGGTGCGCGCCGCGCCCGGCGTCGTCGACGTGCTGACCTATGAGGACGTGCCCGGCGATAACGACATCTCGCCCTCGGGCATGCATGACGATCCGGTGCTCGCCGCCGGCAAGGTGGAGTTCCACGGCCAGCCGATCTTCTGCGTGATCGCGGAAACGCGCGAGGAAGCCCGCCGCGCTGCGCGCCTGGCCAAGGTCGAATACGAGGAGCTGCCCGCCAATATCGACATCTGGGACCTCGACCAGACGACGCATCGCCAGGTCTTTCCGCCGCTGACGCTGAAGCGCGGCGATGCGGCCGCGGCCCTCGACAGCGCGCCGCGCCGGGTGAAGGGCCGCATGCGGCTGGGCGGGCAGGACCATTTCTATCTCGAAGGCCAGGTCTCGCTCGCCGTACCCGGCGAGGATGACGAGGTCACCGTCTATTGCTCCACCCAGGGGCCGAGCGAGACGCAGCATCTCGTCGCCCATGCGCTCGGCGTGCCGAGCCACGCCGTGACGGTGGAGGTGCGCCGCATGGGCGGCGGCTTCGGCGGCAAGGAGACCCAGGCCAACCAGTGCGCTGCGCTTGCCGCCATCGCCGCCAAGAAGCTGGGCCGCGCCGTCAAGCTTCGCCTTGACCGCGACGAGGACATGGTGGCGACCGGCAAGCGGCACGATTTCGCCATCGACTATGATGTCGGCTTCGACGACGAGGGCCGCATTCTCGGCATCGACTACACCTTCGCGCTTCGCGCCGGCTTTTCGGCGGACCTCTCCGGTCCGGTGGGCGACCGCGCGCTGTTCCACTGCGACAACGCCTATTTCTTCCCGCATGTGCACGCCAAGACGGCACTGCTGCACACCAACACCGTGTCGAATACCGCCTTCCGCGGTTTCGGCGGCCCCCAGGGCATGGTGGGCGCGGAGCGCGTCATCGATGAGGTGGCCTTCGCCGTCGGCAAGGACCCGCTGGATATCCGCAAGCTGAATTTCTACGATGCGATGGGCGTCGATGGCGACCGGAACCTGACGCCCTACCACCAGAAGGTGGAGGACTGCATCATCCAGCGCATCGTCGCCGAACTCGAAGAGAGCGCCGACTATGCCGGCCGCCGCAAGGCGATCCAGGCGTTCAATGCGAAGAGCCGCATCGTCAAGCGCGGCCTGGCACTGACGCCGGTCAAGTTCGGCATCTCCTTCACCAAGACGGAATCCAACCAGGCCGGCGCGCTGGTGCATGTCTATACGGACGGTTCCGTGCACATGAATCACGGCGGCACGGAAATGGGCCAGGGCCTGCACCTGAAGGTGGCGCAGGTGGTGGCGGAAGAGTTCCAGATCGATCTCGACCGGGTGAAAATCACCGCGACGACGACGGCCAAGGTGCCGAACACCTCACCGACCGCGGCTTCGTCCGGCGCCGACCTCAACGGCATGGCGGCGCAGAACGCCGCGCGCCAGATCAAGGACCGGCTGATCGATTTCGCCGCGGAAAGCCATCAGGTGCCACGCGATCAGGTCGTCTTCCTGCCGAACCGCGTGCGGATCGGCAATTCCGAGATGTCCTTCAACGATCTCGTGAAGAAGGCCTATATGGCGCGCGTCCAGCTCTCGGCGGCCGGCTTCTACAAGACGCCGAAGATCCACTGGGACCGCTCGAAGGGCCGCGGCCACGCGTTCTATTACTACGCCTATGGCGCGGCCTGCTCTGAGGTTTCGGTCGACACGCTGACCGGCGAATATGTCGTCGAGCGCACCGACATCCTGCACGATACCGGCCGGTCGCTGAACAAGATCATCGACATCGGCCAGGTCGAAGGCGGCTTCATCCAGGGCATGGGTTGGTTGACCACGGAGGAATTGTGGTGGGACGGCAAGGGGCGGCTTCGCACCCACGCGCCCTCCACCTACAAGATCCCGCTCGCCTCGGATCGCCCGAAGATCTTCAACGTCGCGCTGACCGACTGGTCGGAAGCCTACGAGCCGACGATCCACCGCTCCAAGGCGGTTGGCGAGCCGCCGCTGCCGCTCGGCCTTGCCGTGCTGCATGCGCTGTCGGACGCGGTGGCGAGCGTGGCGGACCATCAGATCTGCCCACGGCTCGACGCCCCGGCGACACCCGAATGCGTGCTGATGGCGATCGAGCGTCTCAAGGCGGCCCAAGCAGTTCCAGGAAAAGTGTGATGCGGTTTTCCGTCCGCAGTTGCGGCAAAGAAAGCAAGGGGTGAGGCCATGCCTGCCGCGCGCGAAGATATCAGGGATTTCCTGCGCCGGGCGCCGGGGGCGATCCTGGTCGAGGTGACGGGTGCGGCGGGCTCCACGCCGCGCGACACGGATGCCTTCATGCTGGTCTCGGAACGGGAGATCTTCGCGACGATCGGCGGCGGTCAGCTCGAATACATGGCGATCGATCAGGCCCGGCGAGCACTGCGCCTGGGCGCTGCCGCCGAGCCGATGAGCGTGCCGCTCGGCCCGGAGATCGGCCAGTGCTGCGGCGGGCGCGTCGGGCTGTCCTTCACCGCCATGAACCCGGCGCTGGCTCGTGATCTCGTCGCCCGCAGCGACCGCGAGATGGCCCTGCGGCCGCATGTCTATGTCTTCGGCGCGGGCCATGTCGGTGATGCGCTCGCCATGGCGCTGTCGCTCGCCCCGCTGCGCGTCGTGCTGGTGGATACACGCGAGGACGAGCTCGTCGCCTCGACGGTGCCACGCATCGAGACCTGCCTCACCGCCATGCCCGAGACCGTGGTGCGCGATGCGCCGGCCGGCAGCAGTTTTGTTGTCCTGACCCACGATCACGCGCTGGATTTCCTGATCACGGCCGAGGCGCTGAAGCGCAGCGATGCCGCCTATGTCGGCATGATCGGTTCGAAGACCAAGCGCACGACCTTCCGCAACTGGCTGTCGCGCGAGATCGGCCAGCCGGACCTTTTCGATCGCCTGGTCTGCCCGATCGGCGGTACGGTTGTGAAGGACAAGCGCCCGACGGTGATCGCAGCGCTCGCGGCCGCCGAGATCATGACGGCGGCGCTGACCTGGACGGGCGCGTGCAACAAGGCGGTCCTTGCCAAGGGGTGAGGCCGTCTATTCCCTGGGAGCCGTTTCCCAAGGGTTGAGGCAGGGGACCCCGAGCGGCTGAAAATCTGAAAGATTGCGTGTGACGACGACCAAATTGTTGGCGAGCGCGGTCGCCGCAATCATGCCGTCGGCGGTCGGCTTCTTTCCGGGTGTCGGCAACCGGCCTGCGATCGAGGCCGTCTGCGTATCGAATTACAGAAGCCTTGCGGAAAATTCCGGCAGCACGTGGGCCGTCAGCCATAGAGAAAGGTCATCGGCAAAATCGGGATTACGAAGACGTTCGCGTTGTATGCCGAATTCGATCTCCATGATCGTTATCGTCGAAAGATAAGCGGTCTCGACATCGAACGTATGGAGGAACTGCTGAAATTCAATGGCTTAACGCTCAGCCCTGCGGGATGCGGAAACAACGTTCGTATCGAGCAGGAATGCCATCAGAATTCGACGTCCCGTCCCTCGAAGCTGACGCGATCGGGCGTAAAATCGTCAGCGAACTTCGAACCCTTGTCATTGAGGGCGTCGTACAGGCTTTTCGACTTTCGCCAGTGGTCCTTGAAATCGTCGTAGCGGACAAGCACATAGCTCGCCTCGCCATGTTCGGTGATGACGAGGGGGCCCTCGTTTGCCGCCTTCTTTGCCTTGCTTGGATTCTGGTTGAAGTCGGCGCTGGTCATGGAGGCGAAGGACATAGACTTCTCCACCTAGTATATTCCAGCAGGAAATATACTATTTTTCGCCATTCACTTCAACAAACTCGGCTTTGCCGTCAGCGACCGGTTCCTCTCCGAGCAGCCGGCCGATCAGCCGCTGACATCGCTCGGCCATGAAATCGATCATCAGCCGCACCTTGGGATCCTGAAAGCGCTTGTGCGGGTAGATTGCCGCGAGCTGCACGGAGGCGGGTGGGCTGTCCTTCAGGATTTCCACCAGACGGCCCTCGGCAAGGTGGGCCTTCACCTCGAAGAGCGGCTTGTTGATGATGCCCCGGCCTTCCAGCGCCCATTGGGTGAGCACGTCGCCGTCGTCGCTGTCATAGGGGCCGGCGACCTCGAACTTGCGTACGCCTTCGGCCGTCACCAGCGTCCAGTAATACTCCTTCGAGCCGGGATAGCGCAGCAGCAGACAGTCGTGCTTTTCGGCGATCAGCGCGTCCGCAGTGGCGGGTGTGCCGCGGCGGGAAAGATAGGCGGGCGAAGCGCAGAGCACACGCTCGCAATTGAGGATGCCGCGCATGCGCAGGTTCGAATCCTCGAGCACGCCGAGCTTGAAGGCGACGTCGACGCCCTCGGCGAGGATATCGACATTGTGATCCGACAGACGTACCCGCACCTCGATGTCGGGATACTTGTCGTGGAACTCCGGAATGCCCGACGCGATGAGGCGCCGGCCGATGCCGAGCGGCGCGGTGATGCGGAGCGAGCCCTTGGGATTGCGCGAGAGGTCGGCGATCGCCGCCTCCGCCTCGTTCACCGCCTCGATGATCTTCACGGCGCCCTCGTAGAACACGCGGCCATGTTCGGTCGGCGAGAGCTTGCGCGTCGTGCGGTTGAACAGCCGCACGCCGAGATGGCGTTCCAGCTCCTTGATGCGATTGCTGGCGACCGCGGGAGTGACGCGCTGGTCGCGCCCCGCCGCCGAAAGGGTACCGAGTTCGACCACGCGAACGAAGACGCGCACATTATCGAGATAGGACATGGCCCTTTCTACCACATTGGCGTGCAGAGCAAAGAGGCGGTCATCTTTTAGATTTTTTTGAAAGTGTTCGGGATTCACCGGGATTTCCGCGAAAATCACTTGATGGCAAACAAGCCCATGGAAAATGGGAGGAGGTCCCTATGTACGAATATGCCATAGCCTGGGATTGGTTCATGTTTGCCGTCCGCTGGCTGCACGTCATCACGGCGATCGCCTGGATCGGCTCGTCGTTCTATTTCGTCGCGCTCGATCTGGGCCTGAAGAAGCATCCCGCGCTGCCGCCGGGCGCCCACGGCGAGGAATGGCAGGTGCATGGCGGTGGCTTCTATCACATCCAGAAATACCTGGTCGCGCCGGCGCAGATGCCCGAGCACCTCGTCTGGTTCAAATGGGAAAGCTATGCGACCTGGCTTTCCGGTTTCGGCATGCTCTGTCTCGTCTATTATGCAGGCGCAGACCTCTATCTGATCGACCCGAACGTGCTCGACGTCTCCAAGCCGGTGGCGATCGGTATTTCCCTGGCCTCGCTCGCCTTCGGCTGGATCATCTACGACCTGATCTGCAAGTCGCCCTTCGGCAATGACAACACGCGGCTGATGGTGGCGCTCTACTTCATCCTCGTCGCTGTGGCCTGGGGCTATACGCAGCTCTTCACGGGGCGCGCCGCCTTCCTGCATCTCGGTGCCTTCACGGCGACGATCATGTCGGCCAACGTGTTCTTCATCATCATGCCGAACCAGCGCGTCGTCGTCGCAGACCTCATCGCCGGTCGCACGCCTGATCCGAAATACGGCAAGATCGCCAAGCAGCGCTCCACGCACAACAACTACCTGACGCTGCCGGTGCTGTTCCTGATGCTGTCGAACCACTATCCGCTGGCCTTCGGCACGGAATTCAACTGGATCATCGCCTCGCTGGTCTTCCTGATGGGCGTCACGATCCGCCACTACTTCAACACCACGTCCGCCAATGCCGGCAATCCGACCTGGACCTGGCTCGTCACCGCCCTGCTCTTCGTCGCCATCATGTGGCTGTCCACCGTGCCGAAGATCCTGACAGGCGAACCGGCGGAAACCAAGGTCTCGGCCATCCAGCAGACCTTCGTTTCGGCGGACGGCTTTCCGCAGGTGCGCGACACCATCCTCGGGCGCTGTGCCATGTGCCACGCGAAGGAGCCGGGCTGGGAAGGCATCATCACGGCGCCGAAGGGCGTCGTCCTGGAAACGGACGGCGAGATTGCCAACCACGCGCGGGAGATTTACCTGCAGGCCGGCCGCTCGCATGCCATGCCGCCGGCCAATGTGACGCAGATCTCCGACGAGGAGCGCCGCCTGCTCGTCGCCTGGTACGAAAATGCCGTCAGCGGGGAGAAGACCCAATGAACGAACTCCTGATCCGCGGCCGCGTGCTGACCTTTCTCGCCGAGCCGCAGGGCATCGACGATACGGCCGCCTGGCGCTACATCGAGGATGGCGCGGTGTTCGTCCGCGGCGGCAAGGTCGTGGAGATCGGCGAGCATGCCGAGGTCAGCAGGCATGCCGGCCCGGGCGTCGCGGTTGCCGACCATCGCCCGCACCTCGTGTTGCCGGGCCTCATCGACACGCATCTGCATTTTCCGCAGACCCAGGCCATCGCGTCCTATGGCGCGCAGCTTCTGGAATGGCTGAACACCTACATCTTCGTCGAGGAGCAGAAGTTCGCCGCGGCCGCCCACGCGGCCGCCGTGGCGGATCGCTTCATGGACGAGCTGATCTCGAACGGCACGACGACCGCCGTCGCCTATTGCTCGGTGCATCCCGAGAGCGTCGAGGCCTATTTCTCGGCGGCCGAGGCGCGCGGCATGCGCATGGTCGGCGGCAAAGTGATGATGGACCGCAACGCGCCCGACGCCCTGCGCGACACGCCGCAGCAGGGCTATGACGAGACGAAGCGGCTCATCGAGAAATGGCATGGCCGCGGCCGCGCGCATTATGCGATCAGCCCACGCTTCGCCATCACCTCGACGCCGGAGCAGATGGAGATGAGCCAGGCGCTCGTTGCCGAACATCCCTCCTGCTACGTGCAGACGCATCTTTCGGAGAACCGCGACGAGATCGCGTTTGCCACCTCGCTCTACCCGCAGGCGAAGGACTACACCGATATCTATGCCCGCTACGGCTTGCTCAACGACCGCATGCTGCTCGGCCATTGCATCTATCTCAGCGACCGCGAGGTTTCCGTGCTCGCCGAGACGGGTGCCGTCGGCGTCTTCTGCCCGACGTCAAACCTTTTCCTCGGCTCGGGTCTCTTCGATCGCGACAAGTTCGACCGGCTCGGCGCGCGCTGGTCGGTGGCGACGGATGTGGGTGCCGGCACCAGCTTCTCCATGCTGGAAACGATGGACGAGGCCTACAAGGTGCTGCACCTCAACGGCCAGAAACTGACGCCGTTCAATTCCTTCTACCGCCTGACGCTGGGCAATGCCCGCGCGCTCGGGCTCGAGACGCATATCGGCTCGCTGCATGCAGGGGCGGATGCGGATATCGTCGTGCTCGATTCGTCCGGCAAGTCGGCGATGGAGTATCGCATGCGCACCGCCACCTCGCTCGCGGAAGAGCTCTTCATCCTTCAGACCATGGGCGACGACCGTTGCGTCGCCGAGGTCTATGTCGCCGGCAAGGCGATGAAGGGGAAGGGCAAGGCGGATGCCGCAAGGCAGCGCCTGCTCGAGACGGCCTGATCATTTGACGGTGCAGATGCCGTTCGCGCCGCCGTGTCCGGTATAGGAGACGGCGGCCGTGCCGTCGGGGTTGATGCTGAGCGAGATCGTCACGCCGCCGCCCTTGGCCTCATAGTAGTTGTCGTTGAAGACGTGCAGCTTGCCTTCCTTTCCATTGATGTAGATCGGCCCGCCCTCGTCGGCATGCACCTCGATATTGCCGGGGCAGGTGGCGTTGACGAGCGGGATTTTAGCCAGGGCGGGGCTGGCGACCAATAGAAGCGAGGCGGCCGTGGCCGCAATCCGGATGGGGGTCATGGGATCGTCCTTCCTTGTCCGAGAGAGTTGCCGCCAGACTACGCCACAACGGTGCCGCCGGCTTGCGGGAAATCAAGGAGAAGAACGTTTTCCGCCTTGGGCAAGACGGAACGGCTTACCGTACCGGCCTGTTGGGGGAGATGGCGTCAGGGGCCTTTCAGGCGCCCGCCCATCGCCTTGGTCAGCCCTTCCGCCGCCGCACGCACCACCGGGCCGAAGGCATCGACCTTGCTGTCGGGCAGGCGCACCGCCGGTCCGGATACGGAAATGCCGGCAACCGCCTCGCCATATTCGTCGAAGATCGGCGCGGCCACGCAGCGCATGCCGAGCGTGTGCTCCTCGTCGTCGATCGACCAGCCGCGGATACGGATTTTTCCGATGTCTTCCAGCAGCGTCGGGATCGTGTCGCGGGTCTTGTCGGTGAAATGCTGCAGCGTGCGGCCGGTGAGCAACGCTTCGATGCGGGCATCCGGCCAGGTCGAAAGGATCGCCTTGCCGATGCCGGAGGCATGGATCGGCCCGCGTCGGCCGGGGCGGAAGAAGGCGCGCATCGGCGCGTGGCTTTCGACCTGCGAGATGAAGACCACGTCGCCGTCGTCCTCGATGGCGATGTTGGCGGTCTCGCCGCACCCTTCCATCAGCTGCTTGAGAAACGGCCGGCTGATCGTGCCGAGCTTGCGGAAGCGCAGATAGGCGGTGCCGATTTCGAAGGCCTTCACGCCGATCGTCCAGGCGCCGGTCTCCGCGTCATGGGCGACCATGCCGTGCTGGGAAAGCGAGGTCAGCAGGCGGTGCACCGTGGAGGGCGCCATGGCCGACTGGTCGGCAAGATCGGTCAGCGCCGCGCCGTCCGCCCGCGCCACGAGATCGAGAAGTTTCAGGCTGCGGTCCAGCACCTGCACCGAGGACGGTGCCGCATTCTCGCCGGCCTTGCGGCCGGGCCGCCCCCGTATCTTCTCCTGCTGCTCCGCCATGCGTCCCTCTCTTCCGTCTCTGCGCATTCATGACATAGCCGGCCCGGGGCGATTGTTCCAGTTTCGTTGAAAATGTTTATTTCCGCATGATGGGATTGATTTCCATTTTATGATTGCGCGGAGAAACAGATGCGCTACCTTCCTTCTCGAGAGACGGAGGAAATCCCATGGCTAAAATGCGTGCTGTCGATGCAGCGGTCCTGGTTCTGGAAAAGGAAGGCATCGATTGTGCCTTCGGTGTACCGGGCGCTGCGATCAATCCCTTTTATTCGGCGCTGAGGGCGCGCGGCACGGTCCGCCATGTGCTCGCCCGCCACGTCGAGGGCGCAAGCCACATGGCAGAGGGCTATACACGGGCCCGCGCCGGCAATATCGGCCTTTGCATCGGTACGTCCGGCCCCGCCGGCACCGACATGATCACCGGCCTCTACTCGGCCTCCGCCGATTCGATCCCGATCCTCTGCATCACCGGCCAGGCACCCCGCGCCCGCCTCGACAAGGAAGACTTCCAGGCGGTCGATATCGCCAAGATCGCTGCGCCCGTCACCAAGTGGGCCGTCACGGTCATGGAGCCGGGCCTTGTTCCCTATGTCTTCCAGAAGGCGTTCCACACAATGCGTTCGGGCCGTCCCGGCCCGGTCCTGGTCGACCTGCCGATCGACGTCCAGCTCGCCGAGATCGAGTTCGACATCGACGCCTACGAGCCGCTCGAGCCCTACAAGCCGGCCGCTACCCGCGCCCAGGCCGAAAAGGCCCTCGCCATGCTGAACGCGGCCGAGCGCCCGCTGATCGTCGCCGGCGGCGGCATCATCAATGCGGATGCCTCGGACCTTCTGGTCGAGTTCGCCGAGATCACCGGCGTTCCCGTCATCCCGACGCTGATGGGCTGGGGCACGATCCCGGACGACCACCGGCTGATGGCGGGCATGTGCGGCCTGCAGACCTCGCACCGCTACGGCAACGCGACGCTGCTCGCCTCCGACTTCGTTCTCGGTGTCGGCAACCGCTGGGCCAACCGCCACACCGGCAATATCCCGACCTATACGGAAGGCCGCACCTTCGTTCACGTCGATATCGAGCCGACCCAGATCGGCCGCGTCTTCACGCCGGATTTCGGCATCGTCTCGGATGCCGGCGCCGCGCTGAAGGTGTTCCTCGACGTCGCGACCGAATGGAAGGTCGCCGGCAAGCTGCGTGACTGGTCGGTCTGGGCCGAGGAATGCCAGGAGCGCAAGCGCACCATGCTGCGCAAGACCCATTTCGACCAGACGCCGCTGAAGCCGCAGCGCGTCTACGAAGAGATGAACAAGGCCTTTGCCCGCGACACCTGCTACGTTTCGACCATCGGTCTTTCCCAGATCGCCGGCGCGCAGTTCCTGCATGTCTACAAGCCGCGCAACTGGATCAACTGCGGCCAGGCCGGCCCGCTCGGCTGGACGCTGCCCGCTGCCCTCGGTGTGCGGGCCGCCGATCCCGATCGTCCGATCGTCGCCTTGTCCGGCGACTACGACTTCCAGTTCCTCATCGAGGAGCTTGCGGTCGGCGCCCAGCACAAGCTGCCCTACCTGCATGTGGTCGTGAACAATTCCTATCTCGGCCTCATCCGCCAGGCCCAGCGCGGTTTCAACATGGACTTCGAGGTCTCGCTCGCCTTCGATAACATCAATGCGACGGGCGATTCGGAAGCCGGCTATGGTGTCGACCATGTTGCCGTTGCCGAAGGCCTCGGCTGCAAGGCGATCCGCGTCCGCAGCCCGAACGAGTTCCAGGAAGCCTTCAACACGGCGCAGGCGCTGATGAAGGAGCACCAGGTTCCCGTCGTCATCGAGTTCATCCTCGAGCGCGTCACCAACATCGCCATGGGCGCCGATATCAATGCCGTCGTCGAATTCGAAGACCTGGCCGAACGCGGCGAAGATGCCCCGACCGCCACGCTGGCTCTTCTGGACTGAGACGAAGAGAAGGAAAACACCATGCCAAAATTCGCGGCCAACCTGACCATGCTCTTCAACGAGGCGCCGTTCCTCGAGCGCTTCGCGCTGGCCGCGAAGGCCGGCTTCGAAGGGGTGGAGTATCTCTTCCCCTACGATTTCGACAAGGAGGCGTTGCGTGCGGCGCTCGATCTTCATGGCCTGACGCAGGTGCTGCACAACCTGCCGGCCGGCAACTGGGCCGGCGGCGAGCGCGGTATCGCGGTCCTGCCGGACCGGGTCGACGAGTTCCGCCGCGGCGTGGCCTCGGCGATCGACTATGCGACGGCGCTCGGCTGCAAGCAGGTCAACTGCCTCTCGGGCATCGCCCCGGTGGGTGTTTCGGACAAGGAGCTGCGCGCCACCTTCGTCGCCAACCTGAAGCTGGCCGCGAGCGAGCTTGGCAAACATGGAATCCGGCTTCTGATCGAGCCGATCAACCGCTTCGACATTCCGGGCTTCTACCTCAACACCCCGGACCAGGCGGCTTCCATCATCGCCGAGGTGGGCAGCGACAACCTGTTCATCCAGTACGACCTCTACCACCAGCAGCGCACCGAGGGTGAGCTGATCGGCACGTTCAAGAAGCACCAGGCGCAGATCGCCCATGTGCAGCTTGCCGACAATCCGGGCCGCAACGAACCGGGTACCGGCGAGATCGCCTATCCCTTCGTGTTCAAGACGCTCGACGCGCTTGGCTATGACGGCTGGATCGGCTGCGAATACAAGCCGCGCACCACGACGCAGGAAGGCCTCGGCTGGCTGGCCGAAGTCGGTCGCTGAAGACAAAACGCATTCAAAGTCTGGGAGTTTAAATCATGGCAACTATCGGTTTCATCGGCCTCGGCATCATGGGCACCCCCATGGCGCGTCACCTTCAGGACGCTGGCCACACGGTCATCACCTCGAAATTCGCAATCCCGCCGCGTCAGGAACTGCTCGACAACGGTCTTGAGATCGTCGACAGCCCGAAGGTACTGGCCGAGACCGTCGACACAATCATCCTCATGCTGCCCGATACGCCCGAGGTCGAAGACGTGCTCTTCGGCGAGAACGGCGTCTCCTACGGCCTTGCGACCGGCAAGCTCGTCATCGACATGAGCTCGATCTCGCCGATCGCCACCAAGGAATTTGCCAAGAAGATCCGCGCAACCGGTGCCGAATTTGTCGATGGCCCGGTCTCGGGTGGTGAGGTTGGCGCCAAGAACGCCTCGCTCTCCATCATGGCCGGCGGTTCGCAGGAGAGCTTCGACCGGGCGCTGCCGCTCTTCCAGCTGATGGGCAAGAACATCACCCTGGTCGGCGATTGCGGCGACGGCCAGGTGACGAAGGTCGCCAACCAGATCATCGTCGCACTGACCATCGAGGCGGTGTCCGAAGCCCTCGTCTTCGCGTCGAAGGCCGGGGCCGATCCGGCGCGCGTGCGCTCGGCACTGATGGGCGGCTTTGCCTCCTCGCGCATTCTCGAAGTGCACGGCGAGCGCATGGTCAAGCGCACCTTCGATCCGGGTTTCCGCATCTCGCTGCACCAGAAGGACCTGAACCTGGCGCTGCAAGGAGCCAAGGCACTCGGCGTCGCCCTGCCGAACACCGCGTCCACGCAGGAACTCTTCAACCAGTGCGCCGCCCATGGCGAGGCTGGGCTCGATCACTCAGGTCTCGTCAAGGCGCTGGAGCGCATGGCGAACCACGCCGTCGCATGACGGCCTGGCCGGGCGGGGAGGGGAGCCCCGCCCGGCCACCCCTTCTGGAGGAGGAGGCGCAGCCCCTCATCCCTCGCCGCGGCTCTTTTTCATCAGGAGGTGCTGGCGGGCGGGTGAGGGGCTGTGCTTAATTGCTCGGCCTGAAGCGCTGCCGCCCCGCGCGCGGCGACGGCCGCTGTAGAATTTTGAATCTGCTGCCGGAATCCCTCGTGTTCGAGGTGGTCGGGCGGCAGCATGACCCGGAGGAACCCATGCCGCCCATCGCCGATCCGCGCGTCTTTCTCGAAAGCCTCTTTTCCGTCGCGGTCGCCGCCGCCGATCCGGACAAGGTGCTGGCCGCCAATCTGCCGGAAAAGCCGAAGGGCCGCACGGTGGTGATCGGCGCCGGCAAGGGCGCGGCGCAGATGGCGCGTGCCTTCGAGCGGCTGTGGGACGCACCACTCACCGGCGTGGTCGTCACGCGCTACGGCTATGCGGTTGCCTGCGAGCGCATCGAAATCCTCGAGGCTGCCCATCCGGTGCCGGATGACAGCGGGCTTCTCGCCTCCGGCCGGCTGATGGCCGCCGTGCGTGGCCTGACGGAGGACGACCTCGTCGTCGCGCTCGTCTGCGGCGGCGGCTCGGCCCTGCTGCCGGCGCCGGCCGGCGACCTGACGCTTGCCGACGAGATCGCCGTCAACAAGGCGTTGCTCGCCTCCGGTGCCCCGATCAGTGCCATGAATGCCGTGCGCAAGCAGGTCTCGCGCATCAAGGGCGGCCGGCTCGCCGCGCTCGCCCATCCGGCCCGCGTCGTCTCGCTTGTCGTGTCGGATATTCCCGGCGACAATCCTGCCCTCGTCGCCTCCGGCCCGACCATCGCGGACGAGACCACCCGCGCAGATGCGCTGCGCCTCATCGAGCGCTACCGCCTCGACCTGCCTGAAGCCGTGATGCGCCACATCCGTGATGGCAAGGACGAGCCGCCGCTGCCATCCGATGCCGCCTTCGCCCGCAACGAGGTGAAGCTCGTCGCGTCCGCTGCCGTCTCGCTGGAAGCCGCCGCCGAAGCGGCGCGCGAGGCGGGTGTCGAGGCCGTCATCCTCTCCGATGCCATCGAGGGCGAGGCGGCCGAGGTCGGCCGCGTGCATGCGGCGATCGCCGCCGAGGTGGTTCGCCGCGACCGGCCGTTCCGCAAGCCCGTCGTCGTGCTGTCGGGCGGCGAGACGACCGTGACGATCAAGGGCAAGGGCAAGGGCGGGCGCAACGGCGAATTCCTTCTGTCCTTCGCCTGCGGCATCGATGGTCTGCCGGGTCTTTTTGCACTTGCCGCCGATACGGACGGGATCGACGGGTCGGAGGACAATGCCGGCGCTTTCGCCGATGGCACCACCGTCGCGCGGCTTGCCGACAAGGGCAAGGACGCTGCCGAGTTTCTCGGCCGCAACGACAGCTGGACCGTCTTCGACGCGCTCGGCGACCTCTTCGTGCCCGGGCCGACCGGCACCAATGTCAACGATTTCCGGGCCATCCTCATTCAGTAGGGTGGAAGAAGCCGGCTAAAGACAGGAAGGGCCGCGGAGTGATCCGCGGCCCTTTGCCGTTGGGAAAGCCGTCACCCGGCTGCGAACGCGCTACCGGTTGGCCATCGAGGCCATGCGCTGCGAGTAGCGTCCGCCGGCCACCTTGGCCGGTGACAGGAGGTCGCCGAGGCGGGCGGCTTCCTCCGGTGTCAGGACGATCTCGGCGGCGGCAGCGTTCTGCTCCAGGTGCGGCACCTTGCTGGCGCCGGGGATCGGCACGATGAAATCGCCCTGCGCGAGCACCCAGGCCAGTGCCAGCTGCGCCGGGGCGACGCCCTTTTCCGCCGCCATTTCCTCAAGGAGGGCGACCAGCGCGAGATTGGCGTCGAAATTCTCCGCGGCAAAGCGCGGCAGCGAGCGGCGAAAATCGTCGTCGGCAAGGCCATCCAGCTTCTTCAGCGCGCCGGTGAGCACACCGCGGCCGAGCGGGCTGAAGGGCACGAAGCCGATGCCGAGTGTGCGGCAGGTCTCCAGCACCCCGTTTTCCTCGACGTCGCGGGTCCAGAGCGAATATTCGCTCTGGACGGCGGCTATCGGGTGCACGGCATGAGCCCTGCGGATCGTCTCGCTGCCGGCCTCCGAAAGGCCGAGCGCCTTCACCTTGCCCGCATGCACCAGCTCCGCCATGGCGCCCACCGTTTCTTCGATCGGTACCGCCGGGTCGACGCGGTGCTGGTAGTAGAGGTCGATGACCTCGATGCCGAGCCGCTTCAGCGAGGCCTCGGCGACGGCCCTGACGTTTTCCGGCCGGCTGTCCGTGCCGGTGATCATCTCGGCGGAGGGTTTTGCGGGGTCGATGCGGAAGCCGAACTTGGTGGCGATTGCCACCTTGTCGCGCACAGGCTTCAGCGCCTTGCCGAGAAGAATCTCGTTTCTGTAGGGGCCGTAGACCTCGGCCGTGTCGAACAGGGTGATGCCGAGATCGACGGCGCGGTGCAGCGTGTCGATGGCCGCCGTCTCGTCGCCGGAGGGGCCGTAGGCATGGCTCATGCCCATGCAGCCAAGGCCGAGGGCGGAAACGTCGAGCGTGCCGAGCTGTCTGTGTTTCATGGCAAAATCCTTTTTCTCTGGACCCCGGAGGCGGGGCCGCACGGCCGGACGGCGAACGATCTGCCGTCATCCGGACAAGGCCAATCTAGAGCGCGGTGCTTCATCGGAAAATTGCTGCAAAAGCCAACAGCTTGTTCTATTTGTTGGAACAATGAACCGAACCCAGCTTTCTCAACTCGCGGTGCTCGCCATCGTCGCGGAGACGCGCAGCTTTCGCAAGGCGGCGGGTGAACTCGGCATTGCGCCCTCCGCCGTCAGCCATGCGGTCTCCGCGCTGGAGGCAAGCCTCGGCGTGCGCCTCATTGCGCGCACCACCCGCTCCGTGGCGCCGACCGAGGAGGGGCGCCTGCTGCTCGACACGCTGGCGCCGGCGCTTTCCGATATCGGTTCGGCCATGGAGGCGCTTGCCGACCGGCAGGGCCGCCCTGCCGGGCCGTTGCGCGTCACCATGCCGTTGATCGCCGCCGAAGACATCGTCATGCCGCGGCTCGGCGCCTTCCTCGCCGCCTATCCGGAGATCGAGCTGGACCTGAGGACCGACGATCGCTTCGAGGACATCGTCGAGAAGGGGTTCGATGCGGGGCTGCGGCTTGGGGAACATCTGGAGGCCGACATGATCGCGGTGAGGGCGAGCGGTCCCTGGCGCGGCCTCATCGTCGGCGCGCCTGCCTATTTCGAAAACCATCCGGAACCTGTCCAGCCGCGCGATCTCATGCAGCACCGCTGCATCCGGCGGCGCTTTTCCAGCGGACGGGTCTATCGCTGGGAACTGGAAAAGGACGGGCGGCTGGTGACGGTCGACGTTACCGGCCCTTTGATCGTCTCCGATCAGCGGCTGATGCGCGCGGCCGCGATCGACGGCGCGGGCCTTGCCTATGTCTTCGACCAGCGCGTCACCGACGATATCGAGGCCGGGCGTCTCGTCGCGGTGCTGGAAGACTGGTGCCCGGCCTTCGACGGCTTTTCGATCTATTACCCCTCGCGCCGGCAGATGCGCCCGGCGCTGCGCGCTTTCGTCGATTTCTTCCGGTTCCGCGGCTGACCCCGGCTCGGCAGGTTATGCTCGAGCGTTTCCGGCCGAAGCGGGATTGCTTCGGCGTCGGACAATGCGGGAAAGCTCTAGGTCTCCAGCCGGTAGCGGATGTGCCCGTCGGTCTCGACATAGCTGTCATAGAGCTTGCGGGCGCGCGCATTGTCATGGCGGGTGTGCCAGTAGATCCCGCGCCAGCCGTTGCGCCGGGAAATGGTGACGAGATCGTTGATCAGTGCCCGGCCGATGCCTTTGCCGCGCGTGTCTTCATCAACGAACATGTCCTCGAGATAGCCTTCCGGTGCGATGTCCCAGGTGGAATCGTGATAGTGGTGGATGGCGAAGCCCAGCACCGTCCCGTCCTCGTCGGCAAGGCGCATCGAGACGCGGGAGCCGGGGTCGAGGATGCGGGCCCAGGTGAAGGCGGTGACCTCCTCCGGCACGTCGGTCTCGTAGAAGGCGAGGTAGCCGGCCCAGAGCTTTCTCCAGGCGGCTTCGTCACTTTCCAGCGCATCGCGGATGATGATGGCCATGGGTCACGCCCCCGCCGCGTCGAGCGCCGCCATCTGCTCCGCGCTCAGCGTCAGGGTCGCCGCCTTCGTCAGGCTTGCGAGCTGGCCGAGGCCGGTGGCGCTGGCGATCGGCGCAGTGACGGCGGGCTTGGCCATCAGCCAGGCGAGCGCGATTTCGGCCTGCGTCGCGCCGGTGTCGGCGGCTACCGTGTCGAGCGCGGCGAGAATGCGCCGGCCCTTGTCGTCGAGATAGTGCACGACGCCCTCGCCGCGGGTTCTGCCTTCCGTGTCGGCCTTCGTGCGGTACTTGCCGGTGAGGAAGCCGGAGGCGAGGCTGTAATAGGTGATGACGCCAAGATCCTCTTTCCGGCAGAGGTCGGCCAGCGCGCCCTCGAAACCGGCGCGGTCATAGAGATTGTATTCCGGCTGCAGCGCGCCATAGCGCGGCAGGCCGGCCTTGTCGGCGGCCTCGAACGAGGCCTGCAACTGGCCGGCATCGAGGTTCGAGGCGCCGAAGGCACGCACCTTGCCGGCCGTCACCAGGCTCGCATGGGCCTCCAGGGTTTCCTCGTAGGGCGTTTCCGGATCCGGCCAGTGCGAGAGGTAGAGGTCGATATGATCGGTCTGGAGCCGCTTCAGCGAGTTTTCGACGGCCTCGACGATCCAGCGCCTGCGCAGGTCCCGGCGCCCCTGGCCCATGTCGGAACCGACCTTGGTGATCACGACCACCCTGTCGCGGGCGATGCCGGAGCGCTTCAACCACTTGCCGATGATCGCCTCGGATTCGCCGCCCTGGTTGCCCGGCGCCCAGCGGGAATAGACATCGGCCGTGTCGATGGCGTTGAAGCCGGCGCCGGTGAAGGCGTCGAGCAGGTTGAAGGAGGTCTTCTCGTCGGCCGTCCAGCCAAAGACATTGCCGCCGAAGACGAGAGGAGCGATCGAAAGGCCGGTCTTGCCGAGGGCGCGAAGCTGCATGGGGTCCTCCAAAGGGTTCGTGCTGAAAAAAGGCTTCCTGCAACATAGGGCGCAGCCGGCGCCTTTGCACGCAGCGGATCCGACTTTTTGCCGGGCGGCTCGGCTTGCGAGGAACGTACCTCGCGACTAGTCTCCTGTCGCAATCAAGGAGAGATCATCATGCTGCGTTTCGGAATCCTGTCGACGGCCAAGATCGGCCGCGAACTCGTCGTGCCGGCCATCCAGGATGCGGAAAACTGCGTCATCACCGCCATTGCCAGCCGCGACCTCGCCAAGGCCCGCGCCATGGCCGACCGCTTCTCGGTGCCGCATGCCTTCGGCTCCTACGAGGAGATGCTCGCCTCGGACATGATCGACGCCGTCTATATCCCGCTGCCGACGTCCCAGCATGTGGAATGGTCGATCAAGGCGGCGGATGCGGGAAAACATGTGCTGTGCGAGAAGCCGATCGCCCTCAAGGCCGAGGAGATCGATGCACTGATCGCCGCGCGTGACCGCAACAAGGTGCTGATCTCGGAAGCCTTCATGGTCACCTACAGCCCCGTCTGGCGCAAGGTTCGCGCGCTGCTGGCCGAAGGGGCAATCGGCCGGCTGCGCCACGTGCAGGGCGCCTTCACCTACTTCAACCGCGACCCCGGCAACATGCGCAACGTGCCGGCGCTCGGCGGCGGCGGCCTGCCCGATATCGGCGTCTACCCGACCATCACCACGCGCTTTTCCACCGGCAAGGAGCCGGTCCGCGTGCAGGCGAGCACCGATCGCGACCCGGAATTCGGCACGGACGTCTATTCGAGCGTGCGCGCCGATTTCGGCGATTTCGAGCTCTCCTTCTACGTTTCCACCCAGCTCGCCCAGCGTCAGGTCATGGTCTTCCACGGCGACAAGGGCTTCATCGAGGTGAAATCGCCCTTCAATGCCGATCGCTACGGGGCGGAGGAGATCGAGCTTACCAACCAGAGCCACAGCGAAAGCCAGTTCTTCCGCTTCCAGGATGCCCGCCAGTACAGGCGCGAAGCCGAGGCCTTCACCCGGGCGGCGCTCGGGGCGGACGAGGAGGTCGTGTCGCTGGAAAATTCGCGCCTCAACCAGAGGCTCATCGACGCCATCTACCGCGCCAGCGAGAAGGATGGCTGGGAGCCGGTCTAAAGCCGGCTCACCCTCCGCCACGCAAGGGCAGGGCGGAGGGGATTTCACATGTTGGCCGGGGGCCGATCAGGCGGCCGGCTGCTTCGTCTTGCGCAGGTAGGGCAGGACGGTGTCGAAGGCGCCGAAGCGGGTGATGGCGTCCTCGTTGGAAACGGCGGCGGTGATGATGACGTCGTCGCCCTGCTGCCAATTGGCAGGCGTCGCCACCTGGTGCTTGCTGGTGAGCTGGATGGAGTCAATCGCGCGCAGGATCTCGGCGAAGTTGCGGCCCGTCGTCATCGGGTAGGTGAGGATCAGCTTGATCTTCTTGTCCGGGCCGATGACGAAGACGGAGCGCACCGTGGCGTTGTCGGCGGGCGTGCGGCCTTCCGATGTGTCGCCGGCGGCGGCCGGCAGCATGTCATAGAGCTTGGCCACCTTCAGGTCCTTGTCGCCGATCAGCGGGTATTCGACGTCGAAGCCCGTGGCGGTGCGGATGTCGGCCTTCCACTTGACGTGGCTGTCGACCGGATCGACGGAGATGCCGATGATCTTGACGCCGCGCTTGCGGAACTCGCCCTCGACGCCGGCCATGGCGCCGAGCTCGGTGGTGCAGACCGGGGTGAAGTTCTTCGGGTGCGAGAAGAGCACGGCCCAGCCGTCACCGATCCAGTCATGGAAGCTGACCGGGCCGATGGTGGTCTCGGCGGTGAAGTCCGGAGCGATGTCGTTGATGCGAAGGCTCATGGGGATCGTCCTCTCTTTCGTGCGGGGATCGCAGGGGAGCCCCCGCGAAAAATATGTCCGGGCTGGTAGATAGAACGAAAAAACCACCTTGCCTATAGCGGCACACCGTCGCTGGCGACCCGCGCAGGAGCGCATCTTTGCGCCCTTTTCGCCGGCGGGATGAAGGCTTTCGGCAGCTCGGGCATGCTGCGCCAAACCGTTCTGCGAAGCCGACGGGATGTGGAAGACGATTTCTTTTGGCCGGAGGGCGGAATCCGGTGCGCGAACCCCGTCCATGCATGGAGGCGGCGGCTTTTGCGCGCAAGCCGTTTATTCGTCGATCTCGGCGCGCCCGCTTGTCAGGTCGGCGACCATCCGGCCGATCTCGTCCGCCTTTTCCACCGGTACCCGGAAGGAAAGGCGCGCGCCCCTCTCGTGAAAGGCCTCCTCGTCCATCACCAGGCCCGCCAGGGCGGACAGCCGCGCCTTGACGAGGGCAAGGTCGGAAAAGCCGAGCGAGACGGAGAGCGCGATGCGTTCGACATATTCGGTCTTGGCTGCCGCGCGCAGGCAGGCGGCCGCGGTGCCGCCATAGGCGCGGATGAGCCCGCCGCTGCCGAGAAGGATGCCGCCGAACCAGCGCGTGACGACGACGAGCGTGCGGTCGAGCGCCTGGCCGTCGATCGCCTGCAGGATCGGCTTTCCGGCCGTACCGCTCGGTTCGCCGTCGTCGCTGAAGCGATAGGTCTGGCCGATGCGGAAGGCCCAGCAATTGTGGTTCGCCGCAGGATCCGACACTTCAGCCAGCCGCGTCTTCGCCTCCGCCTCGTTCTCGACGGGACAGGCGATCGCGCGGAACCGGCTCTTGCGGATCTCCTCTTCGAACAGCGCAGTCTGGTCCAGCGTGTACAAGGCATCTTCCCGGTGGCGTCTGGCCGCCTCCTACCCCCTCGGCGCCCTTCATATCAAGCGTGGAATAGAGCACTAATTCTATAGACTATTGACAGGCGCCACGATTTTGCCATGATGTCGGCCGGGACGTTAAACAGAACGGGAGCCTTCCGCATGATCTATCTGGGCGGCGTGACGCTTGGCTACTTCAACCTCTATCCCGTCGGCTTCCAGCCGAAAGAAGAGCAATCCCGTTCGGAGGATACGGCTGGCCGCGTGACGGAAGACAGGTTGCCGCTTGAAGGAAGCCGGCTTTCCTTCTCCCGTCGCCCTGTCCAGTGGCCGTTGCACGTCTTCTTTTGAATCGGGGGGGAGGCTGCAGAAAGTCATCGATGATTTTTTGTAGTCGAGCAGAAACAAAGGGCGCAGCCGCTTCACCGCAGGGCCGGAACCGGCATGTCAGGGAAGCGCCGGGCAGGCCCCGGGCCTGGCCGGCAGCCCGCCGCCGGCGATGAGGGCGGCTAGCTGTGCCCGGTCGCCGTCAGCGGTCGGCTGGATGTTGAGCGGTTCTGTCGCCGGCCACCAGTCGCCGGCCGCCCAATAGGCCCAGCCGGTCCAGACTGCACGCTCCTTGCCGACCAGCGCCGTCATGCGGGCCAGTCCGTCCAGGCACGTCTTGTCCGCCGAGCCGCCGAATTCTCCGAGGAAACCGCGTTTGTTGTTGCGCTTCAACCAGTCGGTGAAGCGCTCCAGCGCGGCGACAGCGTCGTCCGCCCGCGTGCAGGTATCCGCCTTGCCGGAAAAATCGGCGTCGAGATACTGGTGGACCTCGTAGACGTGGTTGTCGGCGGGGTCCTTGATGTCGAGCATGACGGTGCCGTTGGCGCCGCCCTCGCGCTCCTCTTCCCAGCTGTGCGCGCCCGTCCAGATCGTGCCGGGCACGAGGACGAGGTTTTTTGCGCCCGTCTCGCGGATCGCGGCGATCGCGGCATTGGCGGAGGCGAGCCATTGCGTGGCGGGCACGTCGTGCGGTTCGTTCATCAGGCCGAACTGCACGCCGCCGTCGTTCTTGTAGTCCTCGGCGAGCCGACGCCAGAAATCGGCGAAGGCGCTGTCCGGCAGGTCCGGCGAGCCGATCTGCTTGTCGCCGTAATAGGCATAGTTGTGTGGATCGAGGATGACGGTCATGCCGGCGCCGCGCAATGCCTTGACGGTGTCGGCGAGCCGCTTGCGCTCCGCCTTGTCGAAGCCGCGGTTCAATCGCGGCTGCAGCCGTTCCCACTTGAAGGGAAGGCGCACGGCGTTGAAGCCCTTGCCGGCAAAATAGGCGATCGTTTCGGCAGAGGGATAGGTGTAGTCCTTGCCGAACGTGCCGCGCCCCTCGCCGAATTCGGCACCGGCGAGATTCACGCCGCTGAGGCAGGCTGCGCTCGCCTGAACGGGAAGCATCACGGCCATTGCAGCCGCCAGCAGTCGAAAGCGCGCTGCCGCGCCGGATAGGGATTGCACGCCTGCCTCCGTTCCGGCCGGGTGCCGGTTCGTTCCTGGGGTCTTGCACCCCGCCTATGAGAGCCGATCAAGACGCGCACGATCTTAAGGCGGTGTTAAGGCGGCTCGCCTTTTCGCGAAATGGATTAAGAGAATGCCACCGTCGTGCTGCCGTCAGCCGCACGCGGGCGGAGCGGTGATTCCACTTGGCCGTAAAATGCTCTAGAGGCGGGGATGCCGCCGGTGGACCGGCAGGCCTCGCAACAGGTTCTTTCCATGCCCGCTCCCGCGACGTCCGCTCCCCTGTCCTCCGGCAATCGCCATCCACTGCGTGTTCTCCTGTCGCTCGTCAGCGACGAGAAGGGTCGTGTGGTGCGGGCTGTCGCCTCGTCGGTGATCAACAAGATCTTCGACGTCATGCCGGAAATCCTGATCGGCATCGCGCTCGACGTGGTGGTGCGCGGGAAGGATTCCTTCGTCGCCAAGGTCGGCATCACCGATCCCGTACACCAGCTCGCCCTGCTTGGCATCGCCACCTTCCTCATCTGGTTCGGCGAATCGCTGTTCGAATATTTCTATCAGATCCTCTGGCGGGGGCTGGCGCAGGACGTGCAGCATCGCCTCCGCATCCTCTGTTATGACCATGCCCAGCATCTGCCGACGAGCTTCTACGAGGAGAACCGTTCCGGCGATCTCGTCGCCGTCTTGAACGACGACATCAACCAGCTGGAACGCTTCCTCGACCGCGGGGCGAACGAGCTGATCCAGACCTTCGCCGCCGTCCTGCTCGTCGGCGCGGTGTTCTTCATCGTCAGCCCGCTGATCGCGGTCATCGCGTTTACGCCGGTGCCGGCGATCATCGCCGGGGCCTTCTGGTTCCAGCGCCGCGCGCAGGCGCGCTACGATGCGGTTCGGGCGCGGGCTGGCGGGCTCGGCGCGCGGCTCACCACCAACCTGCAGGGCCTGCAGACCATCCGCGCCTTCGGTGCCGAGGCGCGCGAGACGGCGACGCTGACGGCGGAAAGCCGTGGCTATGTCGAGGCGAACCGGGCGGCGATTCGCGTCTCCTCCGCCTTCATTCCGATCATCCGCATGGCGATCCTGTCCGGCTTCCTCGCCACCTTCCTGATCGGCGGCTGGCTGACGCTGAACGGCGAGATGCAGGTCGGCGCCTATGGCCTGCTCGTCTTCCTCACCCAGCGTCTGCTCTGGCCGATGACCGGCCTTGCCGAGATCGCCGACCTCTACGAGCGCGCCATGGCCTCGACGCGGCGCATCCTGCGCCTGCTCGACGAGCCGCGCGGCGAACCGCACGGGACGCACGAGGCAAAGGTCTCCGGCCGCTTCGAGATCGACGGTGTCGGCTTCCGCTATGCGACGAGCCCCGGCGGCGTCACGGACATCAACCTTGCCATCAAGGCGGGCGAGACAGTCGCCCTCGTCGGCCCGACGGGCAGCGGCAAGTCGACCCTTATCAAGCTCCTCGGCCTTTTCATCCGCCCGCAAAGGGGGCGCATTTCCCTTGATGGCGTGCCGCTCGCCGACTGGTCCGGCGAATGTCTTCGCACCAGCATGGCCTGGGTGCCGCAGGAAGTGACGCTGTTTTCCGGGTCGATCGCCGACAATATCGCCTACGGTCGGCCGGAGGCGAGCCGCGAAGAGGTGGAAGCCGCGGCGCGCATGGCGGAGGCCGACGGCTTCATCCGCGACCTGCCGGAGGGTTACGAAAGCCAGATCGGCGAATACGGCCAGAAACTTTCGGGCGGCCAGCGTCAGCGCATCGCGCTCGCCCGAGCGCTGCTGATCGATCCGGCGATCCTCATCCTCGACGAGGCGACGAGCGCCGTCGACAACGAGACGGAAGCGGCGATCCAGCGCTCGCTCGCCAGGATGAAGGGCAAGCGCACGGTGATCCTCGTCGCGCACCGGCTGAGCACGGTGGTACATGCGGATGCGATCCACGTCATGGAGGCCGGGCGGGTGATCCAGTCGGGCGCGCACGACGAGCTTGTGGAACGGCCGGGGCTCTATCGCACGCTATGGAACATCCAGACGGGGCATGCGGAGATGAACGAGACGGCATAAGCACCCCTTATCCGCCTGCCGGCACCTTCTCCCCGCTTGCGAGGAGACGGTCGCGGCAACAGGATGAGGGGCCGCCTTGCGTCCCTCAGTGCGCCTCGTCCCAGTTGGTCGCCGCACGGGCGTCCACCTTCAGCGGCACCTTCATCGCAAGCGCCGGCATGGAAGCGTTCTCCATCACGTCGACGATGATCGGGATCGCCTTTTCCACTTCGCTGTCCTCGACCTCGAAGATCAGTTCGTCATGCACCTGCAGCAACATGCGGGCGGAGAGGCCGGCGGCGGAAAGTGCCGGCTCCATCTTGATCATGGCGCGGCGGATGATGTCGGCGGCAGAACCCTGGATCGGCGCGTTGATCGAGGCGCGTTCGTTGAAGGCACGCACGGAGGGATTGGACGACTTGATCTCCGGGTAATGCGCGCGGCGGCCGAAGATGGTTTCGACATAGCCGTTCTCGCGGGCGAAGGCCTTGGTCTGGTCCATGTAGTCCTTGATGCCCGGGAAGCGCTCGAAATACTTCTTGATGTAGTCGCCGGCCTCCGAGCGCTCGATGGAGAGCTGGTTGGCAAGGCCGAAGGCCGAGATGCCGTAGATGATGCCGAAATTGATCGCCTTCGCACGGCGGCGGACTTCGGACGGCATGCCTTCGACCGGCACGCCGAACATCTCGGAGGCCGTCATCGCGTGGATGTCGACGCCGTCGGCAAAAGCCTGCTTCAGCTGCGGGATGTCGGCGACATGGGCGAGCACGCGCAGCTCGATCTGGCTGTAGTCGGCCGAGACCAGCTTGTGGCCGGGGGTCGAGATGAAGGCCGTTCGGATCTTGCGGCCTTCCGCGGTGCGCACCGGAATGTTCTGCAGGTTCGGATCGGAGGAGGAGAGGCGGCCGGTCGTCGTCGCGGCCAGCGCATAGGACGTGTGCACGCGCTTCGTCTCGGGATGGACGAAGCCGGGCAGGGCGTCCGTATAGGTCGATTTCAGCTTGGTCAGCTGGCGCCAGTCGACGATCTTGCGCGGCAGCGGAATCCCCTGTGCGGCAAGGTCTTCGAGCACCTGCGCGGACGTCGACCACTGGCCGGTCTTCGTCTTGGAGGCGCCGGACAGGCCCATCTTGCCGAACAGGATGTCGCCGAGCTGTTTCGGCGAGCCGATGTTGAAACGTTCGCCGGCAAGCTCGTAGATCTCTTCTTCAAGGGCGGCAGCGCCCTGCGCGAGCTCCCCGGAAAGGCGGGACAGCACCTGGCGGTCGATGGTGATGCCGCGCTCTTCCATGCGCGCCAGCACGGGCACCAGCGGGCGCTCCAGCCGCTCGTAGACGGTGGTCATGCGCTCGCTCGCAAGGCGCGGCTTCAGCACGTGCCAGAGGCGCAGCGTCACGTCGGCATCCTCGGCGGCATAGGTCGTGGCGCGGGAAATATCGACCATGTCGAAGGTCTGCGCGCCCTTGCCGGAGCCGGCGACGTCCTTGTAGGCGATCGGCTTGTGGCCGAGCCAGCGTTCGGAAAGCGTGTCCATGCCGTGCGTGGTGGTGCCCGCATCGAGCGCATAGGACATCAGCATCGTGTCGTCGAAGCCCTTCACGGTGATGCCGTGCCGGCGCATGACGAGATAGTCGTATTTGAGGTTCTGCGCGACCTTCAGGACGGACGGATCCTCCAGCAGGCTCTTCAGCCGCTCCAGCGCCGGCCGGATCGGGATCTGCCCCTCGGCAAGCCCGCCGCCGAGCAGGTCGCCGACGCCGGTCTTGTGGTTGAGCGGCACATAGCAGGCGCGGATGGCGGTGCCGGCCGGATCCTTGGCATTGTCGGCGATCGCCAGGGAGAAGCCGCAGAGTTCGGCCTGCATGGCGTCGAGCGAGGTCGTCTCCGTGTCGAAACCGACGAGACCGGTCTCTTGTGCGGCGGCGATCCAGCGGTCCAGCGCTTCGAGGTCCCGGACGGTCTCGTAGCCGGCATGGTCGATGGGTACGGCGGCAAAGCGCTCGGCGCGCGCCCCTGCGAGCGCGGCGGGCGTATCGCCGTCCGCAGCCGCGGCAGGTGGCGGCGCTGCGGCAGCCGTTTCCGCGCCGGCAGGGGCTGCCGCGCTGTCGCCCTTGTCGAGGTCCGGGCCGCGCGCCTCGGTGCCCCCTTCGACCGGCACGTCCGCCGGTTCGATGGCGCCGGCATCGCAATCGCAGGCTTCGGCGACGCGGCGTGTCAGCGTGGTGAACTCCATCGCCTTCAGGAAGGCGATCAGCCGGGGCCCGTCCTGCGGGTGCAGGATCAGGTCGTCGAGGGGCGTATCGAGCGGTGTGTCCGTCTTCAGCGTAACGAGCTGGCGGGAGAGCAGCACGAGGTCGCGATTGGCGATGATGTTCTCGCGGCGTTTGGCCTGCTTGATCTCCTCGGCGCGGGCGAGCAGCGTATCGAGGTCGCCATATTCGTCGAGAAGCTGCGCGGCTGTCTTCGGGCCGATGCCGGGCACGCCGGGCACGTTGTCGGTCGAATCGCCGGTCAGCGACTGGAGGTCGATCATCTTCTCCGGCGGCACGCCCCATTTCTCGATGACTTCGGGAATGGAGATCTGCTTGTCCTTCATGCCGTCGTACATCGAGACGTTCTCGGTCACGAGCTGCATCAGGTCCTTGTCGGAAGAGACGATCGTGACGCCGGCGCCGTCGGCTTCGGCAAGGCGGGCATAGGTGGCGATCAGGTCGTCGGCCTCGAAACCTTCCTTCTCGATGCAGGGCAGGTTGAAGGCGCGTGTCGCATGGCGGATCAGGCCGAACTGCGGGATCAGGTCTTCCGGTGGTGCCGACCGGTTCGCCTTGTACTGGTCGTAGAGTTCGTTGCGGAAGGTCTTCGAGGAATAGTCGAAGATGACCGCGAAATGGGTCGGCGTCACGCCCACGTCGGTGTTGCGCGCATCCTTCAAGAGCTTCCACAGCATGTTGCAGAAACCCGAGACGGCATTGACCGGCAGCCCGTCCGATTTGCGGTTGAGCGGCGGGATGGCGTGGAAGGCACGGAAGATGAAACCCGAGCCGTCGACGAGGAAGAGATGATCACCTTTTTTCATGGGGTGAATGGATAGCGCGGGCGGCTTTCCGCGTCCATCTTTCATTGTGGGAAAACGGGCGCTCCCGGGGCGTGGAAAGCCTCACACGAACGTTACCAATTTGTAATTTTCCAGGCCTCCTGAATCCCTTGAAAAGCCACATTCGAACCCACAGATATTGATCATCGGCACCTGATCAAAGCCGTTGTCTGGCACCCGGCCTGTCCCCCGCCGCGCCAGACAAAGGACAAAGGCCTCATCCCCCTCTCCGGGCCTTTGTCCATCATTCGAAGAAGCCGCCGCGACAAGCCTCCTGTCGTCGGCGGCTTCTCGTTTTGGGGCAGATGGATCGCCTGCGATCCATAGTTGTCTTCCCCCTGAAAGCGGCATACCTTCCCGCCATGGAATTTGACCGGAAGGAGTCGGCAGCATACCTCGCCAATCTCCTGGCGAAGGCGGCGTCCCGCGCCCTTCAGGTGCGGGCGGGCGGGGCTGGTTTTGCGCCCGGTCAGTTCCCGGTCCTCCTGGAGCTTTGGAGCGGCGACGGTCTCACCCAGCGCGAACTGCTCGACCGGCTCGACATCGAGCAGGCGACCATGGCCAACACGCTTGCCCGCATGCAGCGCGACGGGCTCATCTCCCGCCGGCGTCACCCGAAGGACAAGCGAGCCCAGCTCGTCTTCCTGACGAACCGTGGCAAGGCGCTGCGCGAAACCGCGATGGCGGCGGCCTCGGCCACCGAGGACACGCTGTTCCAGGGGTTCCGGCGTTTCGAGCGGGAGCTGCTTCTGGAATATATGCGCCTGGTGCTTGCCAATCTCGGCCGCGATCCGCGCATCTGATCGTCATACGATTTGCCCTGACCGAGCCGATCGGTCTAATGTCGCGCCGAAATTCATTTGATTTGCCGCATGTTGCATCGCAAGAGCGCGACCGCATCATGTTCTAGGGGTTCATCCATGACCAATATCCTGCCCGTCCTCGATCGTGCCAGCGCCGGCATTCCGGCCAGCCTCGAACGCCTGTTCGAACTGGTGCGCATCAAGTCCATCTCGACCGATCCGGCCTTCAAGGCGGAGTGCCGCCGGGCGGCCGAGTGGCTGGTCACGGAGCTGCGTTCGCTCGGCTTCGACGCGACGGTGCGCGACACGCCCGGCCACCCCATGGTCGTCGCCCATCACGATGGCGCAAGGCCCGATGCGCCGCATGTCCTGTTCTACGGTCACTACGACGTCCAGCCGGTCGATCCGCTGAACCTGTGGGACCATGATCCCTTCGAGCCTGCGGTGCGCGATGCGGGCGAGGGTCGGCGCGTCATCACCGGTCGCGGCACCTCTGACGACAAGGGTCAGCTCCTGACCTTCGTGGAAGCCTGCCGCGCCTACAAGGAAACGACGGGCGCGCTGCCCTGCCGCGTCACCATCCTTTTCGAAGGCGAGGAGGAGTCGGGTTCGCCCTCGCTGAAGCCCTTCCTCGAGGCCAATGCCGCCGAGCTGACGGCCGATTTCGCCCTCGTCTGCGATACCAGCATGTGGGACGCCGACACGCCGGCGATCTCCGCAGGCCTGCGCGGCCTCGTCGGCGAGGAGATCGTCATCAAGGCGGCTGACCGGGATCTGCATTCCGGCTATTTCGGCGGCGCTGCGGCAAACCCGATCCACATCCTGTCGGACATCCTCGCCGGCCTGCACGACGACACCGGCCGCGTGACGCTCGACGGCTTCTACGACGGCGTCGAGGAGACGCCGACCCAGATCAAGGCGGCATGGGAAACGCTCGGCAAGACGGCTGAGAGCTTCCTCGGCGAGATCGGCCTGTCGATTCCTTCGGGCGAAAAGGGCCGCTCGGTGCTCGAACTCACCTGGGCGCGCCCGACCGCCGAGGTCAACGGCATCACCGGCGGCTATACGGGCGAAGGCTTCAAGACGGTGATCGCCGCCGAAGCCTCGGCAAAGGTCTCCTTCCGCCTCGTCGGCAAGCAGGATCCGGCGAAGATCCGCGACGCGTTCCGCGCCTATGTGCGGGCACGGGTGCCGGCCGATTGCTCGGTGACGTTCCACGCCCATGGCGGTTCGCCGGCCATCCAGCTCCCCTACGATTCCGCGCTGCTCGGCAAGGCGAAGAGCGCACTGTCGGACGAATGGCCAAAGCCCGCCGTGGTCATCGGCATGGGTGGCTCCATCCCGATCGTCGGCGATTTCCAGAAGATGCTCGGCATGGAATCCCTGCTCGTCGGCTTCGCGCTGTCGGACGACCGCATCCATTCGCCGAACGAGAAATACGAGCTGCGCTCCTTCGAAAAGGGCATCCGCTCGTGGGTGCGCATTCTTTCGGCGCTCGCAGCGCGCTGACGCAGATGTGATGAGATGGGAGGCCAGCATTAACCGGACGGAACGGAAATGCTGGTTTCTTCAAAAAACAAGGGCCGCGCGCGGACAGGCGACGACGGCCCGGACATGGGGAAGGGTGAGGATGGCATCAGGAAAGATTGCGAGAAACCCTCGCTGCTCAGGCTATGGCGCGCCGGGAGCAGAGGGGGAGGCAGGATGAAGCGGCTGAAAAAATTCTTCTGGCCGCTCGTCAGCACAGCCGCGATCATCCTGTCGATCTACATCCTCTACAAGGACCTGCGGGGCCTGTCGCTCGACGAGTTCATGGCGAGCCTCCATGCCATTCCGGTCTCCGGCTGGCTGCTCGCCTGCGGCGCGACCCTGCTCGCCTATGCGGCGCTTGCCGCCTATGACCATCTGGCGCTCGAACACCTTGGTCACCGTATCTCGCTGTGGTTCATCACCATCACCTCCTTCACCACCTATGCGCTGTCGCACAATATCGGCGCTTCGGTGTTTTCAGGTGCGCTGGTGCGCTATCGCGCCTATACGTCGAAGGGGTTGACCGGATCGGAGGTGGGCGTTCTCGTCGCCTTCTGCTCCTTCACCTTCGCGCTCGGCACGGTCATGCTGTTCGGCCTGGTGCTGGTGCTGGAACCGGAAATCGTCGAGCGCTTCTCCCATCTTCTGCCGATCGAGGCGGCGTTTTCGACGGGGATCTTCATTCTTGCGCTGGTCGCGCTCTACGTGGTCGGCAGTCTCGTCGGCTTCCGGCCGATCGATACGCGCTGGCTGAAGCTGGAATATCCAAAACCCTCGCTGGTCTTCCGCCAGCTCTTCATCGCGCCGATCGAACTCATCGGCGCGGCGGCGATCATCTACTTCGTGCTGCCGGAGGCGGGCAATCCGGGCTTCTTCGTCGTGCTCGGCATCTTCCTCGCCTCCTTCTCGGTCGCGCTGCTGTCGCATGCGCCGGGCGGCATCGGCGTCCTGGAGCTCGTCTTCATCGCCGGCCTGCCGGATATGGATCCGGCGGCGGTGCTGGCGGCGCTTGCCGTCTTCCGGCTGTTCTACCTGATCATCCCCTTCATCATGGCGTTGGTGGTCATTCTCATCTTCGAACGGCAGCGGTTTCTCAGCCGGCTGAGCAACGGCGAGGATTGAGGCGATGGAGAAGTTTGGTTCATCTTGCATTCAGTCGAATTGTTTCATGCTGTCATCCGTCTTGATCACTGTAAAACAGTGACTATCCAAGGGAGACCGACATGAAGACAACGATCAAGGGCGGCATTGCCGCTGCCATGGCCGTCGCCATGTTCGCCACGACATTCGTATCCGCACCGGCCTTCGCCATGCCGATGCCGAAGGTCGGCGCTTCTCAGGCGAGCGATGTGCAGGACGTGCAGTGGCGTCGTGAACGCCACGAGCGTCGCGGCTGGTATGGCGGCCATCGCGGCTATCGCTATGAACGCCGCGGCTATCGCCGCCACTCGGACGGCTGGTGGTATCCGCTGGCAGCCTTCGGCGCCGGCGCCATCATCGGCGGTGCGATCGCCAATGACGGCTATTCGCAGCCGCGCTACGAGGGCATCAACCCGCGTCACACCGAATGGTGCTATGCGCGCTATCGCTCGTATCGCGACTATGACAACACGTTCCAGCCCAACTATGGCGGCCGCCGCCAGTGCTATTCGCCCTATTATTGAGCAAGGCGCAGCCGTCTGAGTGGTTCCGCGCCGGAAACGGCGCGGCAAACCGGCGCAATTTTCCGGGCGGCCGATCGGCCGCCCGATCTTTCTCTCAAATCCCCCTCAAACTGTCGCCCGCGCGTTCACCGCTTCTTAACGACCCCTTAAATCGCCGCATTTAAGGTCCACCGGACGGCGATATTTTTAAGGGTGTATCCAACCGCTTATGGCAGCCAACCGCAAATCCCAGCGCATCGAACCGTCCTTCCAGGGATCGGGAGGCCGCGACGACGACGATTTCCACGTCGACGCAGGGGATCGCGTGGCGGGCGGGCGCAAGGGACGCGGCAAGCCGGCGAAGGCCGAGCGACCGCGGCGCGGTTCCGGCCGGCGTCGCCAGTCGTCCGGCGGCGGTTTCTTCGGCCTGTTCCGGCGGCTCTTCTACTGGTGCGTTGTGCTCGGCATCTGGGGCGCCATCGGCGTCGGCGGTCTCGTGCTCTATTACGGTGCGCGCATGCCGAGCGCCACGAGCTGGTCGATCCCCGACCGGCCGCCGAACATCAAGATCCTCGCCGTCAGCGGCGATGCCATCGCCAACCGCGGCCTCACCGGCGGCGAGGCGCTGTCGCTCGAAAACATGTCGCCCTATATCCCGCAGGCGGTCATCGCCATCGAGGACCGGCGCTTCTATTCGCATTTCGGCATCGATCCGCTCGGCCTCGCCCGTGCGATGATCACCAACATCACGACCGGCCGCATGGTGCAGGGCGGCTCGACGCTGACCCAGCAGCTTGCGAAAAACATGTTCCTCTCGCCGGAGCGCACGCTGGAGCGCAAGGTGCAGGAAGTGCTGCTCGCCTTCTGGCTGGAGCACAAATATTCCAAGGACCAGATCCTTGCGATGTATCTCAACCGTGTCTTCTTCGGCTCGAATTCCTACGGGGTCGAGGCTGCATCGCGGCGCTATTTCAACAAGTCGGCGCGCGACGTGAACCTCGGCGAGGCCGCGCTTCTGGCCGGCCTCCTGAAAGCGCCGTCCCGCCTTTCGCCGGCGCGCGATCCGGAAGCCGCCGAAGCCCGCGCCCAGGTCGTCCTCGGCGCGATGCGCGAGGAAGGGTTCGTCACCGACACCGAAATCACGACGGCGATGTCCCAGACGCCGGCCCGGGCGAAGAGCTACTGGTCCGGCGCGCAGCACTATGCCGCCGACATGGTCATGGCCCAGCTGCCGGGCATGATCGGCGACATCAAGGAAGACCTCGTCATCGACACGACGATCGACCTCGATCTCGAAAAGAAGGCCGACGAGGCGATCACCGCGCTCCTCGACAAGGACGGCGAAAAATCGAACGCCTCGCAGGCCGCGCTCGTCTCGATCGACGGCACGGGCGCGATCCGCGCGCTCGTCGGCGGGCGCGATTATGCTGAAAGCCAGTTCGACCGCGCCTCCAAGGCCAAGCGCCAGCCGGGCTCGGCCTTCAAGCCTTTCGTCTATGCCGCAGCGCTCGAAGCCGGTCGCTCGCCGCTCTCGGTGCGCAACGACGCACCGGTCAGGATCGGCAAATGGACGCCGGAGAATTACGACCAGAAGTATCGCGGCGAGGTGACGCTTTCCTCTGCGCTTGCCCAGTCACTGAACACGATCGCGGCCCAGCTTGTCATGGAAGTCGGCCCGGACGAGGTCATAAAACTCGCGCGCAGGCTCGGCATCGAATCGGAGCTGCAGTCGAATGCCTCCATCGCGCTCGGCACGTCCGAAGTGACGCTGGTCGAGCTGACCTCTGCCTATGCCCCCTTCATGAACGGCGGCTACAAGGCGACGCCGCACATCATCCGCCGCATCTCGACGGCCGACGGCCGGGTGCTCTACGAGAATACCTACGACAACCCGCCGCGCGTGCTTGAACCCAACATCGTCTCGATGATGAACGGCATGATGATGCGCGTCATCACCGAGGGCACCGGCAAGAACGCCCGTATCCCCGGCTGGTCGGCCGCCGGCAAATCCGGCACGACGCAATCCTTCCGCGACGCGCTCTTCGTCGGCTACACCAGCAACCTGACGACGGGCGTCTGGTTCGGCAATGACGACGGCAAGTCGATGAAGAAGGTGACGGGTGGCGGGCTTCCGGCAAAGGCCTGGAGCCAGTTCATGACCGCCGCCCATGAGGGCCTGTCGCCCTCGCCGCTGTTCGGAACCGCCGGCGGCGGAGAGCCTGTCGTGGACGGAACCGAGCCGGCGCCGGAAGGCGACCAGCTCTTCGACATCATCTCCCGCACGCTCGGCAACGAACCCGCCCGCGACGGGCAGGCGGTGGCGAACGAACAGACCGGTGCCGTTCCGCTCGACGACGGCTTTACGCCGCCTGCCGACGTCGGCCAGCAAGGCCAGACCGGCACACGCCGAACGACGCTTCTCGACGTGCTTCTGGGCGGCTGACGGCCGCCCGTTCATCCAAAGGCGATGGTGACGTTTGACGGCTCGACCGGATGATCTATCCAGACCCGGATACGCGTTTTCGTGGATGGCGTCTGCGCAATGGCGTATTGAGGCTCGTTCGCGTCGAACAGAATGAGCTGTTGGTTGGGGGTGTTCAGAATGGAGTCAGAATCCGGCTCTCTTGCCTCCGCAACCTCGGAGTAGGGTCCGAGGGTCACATGAGTGTCTCCATCGCTCCAATAATAGGCTGGAATGTTGACACAGTCATTAGAAACAAAGATTCCCTGCCTGTCCATATGAACTGGAATGTCTACATTTTGACGGCCTGCGACGTAGAAGCTTACATATTCCGGGGCGATCGATAGATGTTGAACGGCCATAGTGTCAAAATCTCCTCTTCGATAAAAGTCCGCCCTGTGAATTGCTGCACCACCAACAGTGTGGATAAATCCTGCTTGGCTTGCCAACTGATTTTGGTACCTGATGGTCACCGATAAAATGGCCGCGAGGTGTTCCCGAAGTCTTTCTACCACACCAATGGCGTCCATAGGTTCGACCGATGCGATCAATCTCGGACTGCTCCGTCCAGTTAAATCGTCTATTTGTTTCTGGTGCAACAACCCACTCTTTTGCATAGGGGCCAAGCCCAGTTTGTGGTAGCTTCGCCTGGAGCGCGCGGAGCATCGCTTCCTGCGTTGTCGCTTCGTTGGCTCGTATTAACCCCTCAACCGTCTCGTAGATTTGCGGGGTTGGTTTCCAGTTCGGTTCACGCCTATGAACGGCGCGTAGCGCCTCTTGCATGCGACTTGTACTGATCGCCAGCCGCACCTCCTGCGCGGGCGTGATAGTTTGCAACCTACCGAGTATGCGAACTTGTCTCCCGCCGCGAGGTCCGCGGCGGCTGACGAGGATCGGCCGGTTGCCGGAACCCTCGTCGACCCATTGCCCGCCGTCGGGATTGCCTGCGGGGACGCGCGGCTGGTCGGCGCGGAAGCCGGCCTTCAATTGGAGGGATAGAGCCAGCGCGCGGATTTCGACTAATATCGCCGCATGTCGGTAGCTCGATTGTAAAAAGGCTGGTTCGGTCGGGTCCGTCGAGATCATTTGCCACACAATCCGCTCGCGGTTCAGTCGAACAAGTGTGGGCGAGGTGGCGGCGACGGGGATGAATTGACCCCGGGAAAAATTTTACACTGCGTTCAAGTGAAGGAAAATATTATATATTTCCTTCGGCCATTCTCTCTTCGGCATCTCCGTTTGTACCGGAGGCTCTACATTTCCGGGCCGGGAGATACTATCTCTCCAGTAGCCGCCAAAAACCGCGATCCGTTGCTTGAAACACCTGAGAGGATTGTGGTTGATTGCGGGTTGCGACGAAGATACACCAAGCCCATCGGACGCGCTGATTTTGCGAGCTTTGCGGCCCGGCAATGTCTTGCAGTCGTCTGGAGGGCTCCTTATATACGCCGCAAGGCAGGGCTGAGGCCCGTGCTTTCGATAAGACCATACCATTAGGGGCTGCCAAAAGAACGCCTGAATGGGTTCCGGCAGTTCGCTTCAAGGAGAGAATGACATGGCTAAAGTAATCGGTATCGACCTCGGGACGACCAATTCCTGCGTCGCCGTCATGGATGGCAAGGACGCGAAGGTCATTGAGAATGCCGAAGGCGCGCGCACGACGCCTTCCATGGTTGCCTTCACCGAAGACGGTGAGCGGCTGACCGGCCAGCCGGCCAAGCGCCAGGCGGTCACCAACCCGGAAAACACCCTGTTCGCCGTCAAGCGCCTCATCGGCCGCCGCTACGACGACAAGCTCGTCGAGAAGGACAAGGGTCTCGTTCCCTACAAGATCGTCAAGGGCGACAACGGCGATGCCTGGGTCGATGCCCGCGGCAAGGGCTATTCCCCTTCGCAGATCTCCGCAATGATCCTTCAGAAGATGAAGGAAACCGCCGAATCCTATCTCGGCGAGACCATCACCCAGGCCGTCATCACGGTTCCCGCCTACTTCAACGACGCGCAGCGCCAGGCGACCAAGGACGCCGGCAGGATCGCGGGTCTTGAAGTGCTGCGCATCATCAACGAGCCGACCGCAGCCGCGCTCGCCTACGGCCTCGACAAGAAGGACGGCAAGACCATCGCCGTCTACGACCTTGGCGGCGGCACGTTCGACATCTCGGTCCTGGAAATCGGCGACGGCGTCTTCGAAGTGAAGTCGACCAACGGCGACACCTTCCTCGGTGGTGAAGACTTCGACATGCGTCTCGTCGAATATCTCGCAGCCGAGTTCAAGAAGGACCAGGGCATCGACCTGAAGAACGACAAGCTCGCCCTTCAGCGCCTGAAGGAAGCTGCCGAAAAGGCAAAGATCGAGCTCTCGTCCTCGCAGCAGACCGAAATCAACCTGCCGTTCATCACGGCGGACGCCTCCGGTCCGAAGCACCTGACGATGAAGCTGTCGCGTGCCAAGTTCGAAAGCCTGGTCGACGATCTCGTCCAGCGCACCGTCGCACCGTGCAAGGCAGCCCTCAAGGATGCCGGCGTCACGGCGGCCGAGATCGACGAAGTCGTTCTCGTCGGCGGCATGAGCCGCATGCCGAAGGTGCAGGAAGTCGTCAAGCAGCTGTTCGGCAAGGAGCCGCACAAGGGTGTCAACCCGGATGAAGTGGTCGCCATGGGCGCCGCCATCCAGGCCGGCGTTCTCCAGGGCGACGTCAAGGACGTCCTGCTCCTCGACGTGACCCCGCTCTCGCTGGGCATCGAAACGCTGGGCGGCGTCTTTACCCGTCTGATCGACCGCAACACGACGATCCCGACGAAGAAGTCGCAGACCTTCTCGACCGCCGAGGACAACCAGTCGGCCGTGACCATCCGCGTCTCGCAGGGCGAGCGTGAAATGGCTGCGGACAACAAGCTGCTCGGCCAGTTCGACCTCGTCGGCATTCCCCCGGCACCCCGCGGTATGCCGCAGATCGAAGTCACCTTCGACATCGACGCAAACGGCATCGTGCAGGTTTCGGCCAAGGACAAGGGCACCGGCAAGGAGCACCAGATCCGCATCCAGGCCTCCGGTGGCCTCTCCGACGCCGACATCGAGAAGATGGTCAAGGACGCCGAAGCCAATGCCGAGGCCGACAAGAAGCGCCGTGAGGGCGTCGAGGCGAAGAACCAGGCCGAAAGCCTGATCCATTCGTCGGAAAAGTCCCTCAAGGAATATGGCGACAAGGTCACGGAAGCCGATCGCAAGGCCATCGAGGACGCGATCGCCGCACTGAAGACCGCCGTCGAAGCCTCCGAGCCCGACGCGGACGACATCAAGGCGAAGACCAACACGCTCATGGAAGTCTCCATGAAGCTCGGTCAGGCGATCTACGAGGCTCAGCAAGCTGAAGAGAATGCATCCTCGGGTGAGGCCGGCGACAATGTCGTCGATGCCGACTACGAGGAAGTCAAGGACGAGGACGACCGTAAGAAGTCGGCCTAATTCTCCTGAAAAGCCGGCCGCCCAGGCGGCCGGTGCAACGGATAGCAAGAAGGCGGAAGTCAGCGCGAAGGGAACAAGGCCAAGATGATCACTCCCGTTGCAAGCGGTGACGATGTCATGGTCTTTTCTTCGCACCGGCTTCCGCCTCTTTGCGTGCGTGCTTTGCAAACGCAGGCTAAGGCAAGCTTCCAGGTCCATAACAAGAAGACCGTTCCCACGAAACGGACGTGAACCCGAATGGCAAAAGCTGATTTTTACGAGACGCTGGGTGTCTCCAAGACCGCCGACGAGAAGGAGCTGAAGAGCGCCTTCCGCAAGATGGCGATGAAGTATCACCCCGACAAGAATCCGGGTGATGCCTCCGCCGAACAGACGTTCAAGAACGTCAACGAAGCCTATGAGACGCTGAAGGACCCGCAGAAGCGGGCGGCCTATGATCGCTATGGCCACGCGGCCTTCGAGCAGGGCGGCATGGGCGGTGGCGGCGGCTTCCAGGGCGGTGGCTTCTCCGACATCTTCGAGGACATCTTTGGCGAGATGATGGGCGGCGGGCGCCAGCGGCGCTCTGCCAGTGGGCGTGAACGCGGCGGCGATCTTCGCTACAACATGGAGATCTCGCTGGAAGAGGCCTATGCCGGCAAGACGGCGCAGATCCGTGTGCCGACGTCGATCACCTGCGACGTCTGTACCGGTACGGGCGCAAAACCCGGCACCAGCCCGAAGACCTGCGCCACCTGCCAGGGCTCCGGCCGCGTGCGCGCCGCGCAGGGCTTCTTCTCGATCGAACGCACCTGCCCGACCTGCCACGGCCGCGGCCAGACGATCAGCGATCCCTGCACCAAGTGCCACGGCCATGGCCGCGTCACGGAAGAGCGCTCGCTCTCCGTCAACATTCCGGCCGGCATCGAGGACGGCACGCGCATCCGGCTCTCGGGCGAGGGGGAAGCAGGCGTGCGCGGCGGGCCGGCGGGCGATCTTTATATTTTCCTGTCGGTCAAGCCGCACGAGTTCTATCAGCGCGACGGGGCGGACCTTTACTGCACCGTGCCGATCTCGATGACGACGGCAGCGCTCGGCGGCACCTTTGACGTGGCGACGCTCGACGGCACCAAGTCGCGCGTCTCGGTGCCCGAGGGCACCCAGGCCGGCCGCCAGTTCCGCCTCAAGGGCAAGGGCATGCCGGTGCTGCGTTCCACGCAGGTCGGTGATCTCTACATCCAGATCCAGATCGAGACGCCGCAAAAGCTGACCAAGCGCCAGCGCGAGCTGCTGAAGGAGTTCGAGGAGATTTCCTCGAAGGACAACAACCCGGAATCCGCGGGCTTTTTCGCGCGGATGAAGGAGTTTTTCGAGGGCTGATCGCCGCGTTCTCGCGCGCTGCTTCGGTCGGCGTTTGATGGACAATGGAAGCCGGGGTGGAAACGCCCCGGCTTTTTTCATGCGGCGCGCAGGATGAAGGCGGCAAAGCGCTTCTGCACGAAGGGTGAGACGACGAAGACCATGGCGAACACCATGATCGGCGTGATCACGGCGGTGCGCTGCCAGATCGTCCAGCCCTCGGTGAGGGGCAGCACGATGTAGAGCAGGATGGTGATCAGCGGGTAGACGGGCAACAGCAGGGCGAGTGCCAGGTGCGGCTTGGACAGCCGGAGGGCCGGAGAATCGTCGGTCATGGAAGCAACCTTTATAAAACGGAACGTTTCGTTTATATAGAAACGAAACGTTCCGTTCAAGTGTCGCCCATGCTAGAAACGGCAAAAATGGAAGATCGGATGTCAGAGGCAGAGACCAGACCCGCCCGCCGTTCAATCGGTGCCACACGCAATCCGGCAAGCGAGGAGGCGATCCTGGCTGCGGCGGAGGCGGTACTCGTGGAAAACGGGCTCTCCGGCTTCTCCATCGAGGCCGTGGCGCGGCGCGCACGCGCCGGCAAGCCGACGATCTATCGCTGGTGGCCTTCGCAAGCTGCGCTTCTGCTGGATGTCTATCATCGTCGCAAGCGGGCGAACTTCACCTTCCCGGACACAGGCAACGTTCGCGACGACCTGCGGGCCCATCTTTCTGGCCTGCTGACGACATGGCGCGAGGGCACGGGCGGCGAAGTGTTCCGCTGCGTCGTGGCAAAGGCGCAGGGCGAGCCCGATGCGCTGGCTGCCCTTTCGGCCTATATGCGCGATCGCCGCCGCCAGAGCAGCCGGATCATCGAGATGGCGCAGGCGCGCGGCGAGGTGCGCCCGGACGCCAGCCCCGAGCTCGTCACCGAACTTCTGTCGAGCTTCGCCTGGGGTCGGCTTCTGACCGAACGGCTCGATGTCTCCGAGGCGGAAATCGACGCCGTGATCGAGACGGTGCTGGCCGGCATCGCCGTGAAGCCGGCCGGCTGATGGCTTAGCCCGCGGCTCGCAGCAGCGTCAGGCGGCCATCGGCGTCGATCTTCGTCGTGACGCCCTCATAGCTCTGCAGCGTCGGATGGCCGGTCTCGATCGGATGATGGTGCGTTGCCGTCATCACCAAGACATGGGCGCCGGCGCCCTCGCCGGCCAGAATGCCTGCCGGCACGTCCTCGAAGACCAGGCAATCGGCCGGATCGAAGCCGAGACGATCAGCGCCGAGCCGGTAGCCGTCCGGCGCCGGCTTGCCGCGGGTCACGTCGTCGGCCGTCACGATGACTGTCGGCAGGGGGATGCCCGCGGCGGCGAGGCGGCGATGGGCGAGTGCCACCGGCGCCGAGGTGACGATGCCCCAGCGGCCGGCTGGGAGGGCGGAGAGGAAGGCGATCGCGCCCGGGATCGGCAGCACGCCCTCGATATCCTCCATCTCCTCGCGTTCGACCTCCTTGGCCTCGGCAATGGGATCGACGCCCGGCAGACCGAGCCGGGTGATCGTATCGATGCCGCGCACGCCATGCATGGTCGGCAGGAAGGTGGCGACGTCCAGCCCGTGCTTCAGCGCCCAGCGTGTCCAGACGCGTTCGGTGGCCGGAATGGAGTTGATGATCGTGCCGTCCATGTCGAAGAGGAAGGCGGAAAACGAACGGTCGAAGACGGGGAGGGAAGAGGACAAGGCAAGGACCTGCGGGCTGGGAGGGGAGGATGCGAAGCGCGGCGGGATGTCCTGGCTTACCTGCTCCCGGCCATGCAGGCAACCGGCTTGAACTGCTGGATTTTCCGCACGGCCCTGTCCGGTGGAGCGCTGTTCCTGGCACGGGTTCCGCTCGCTGTTCTCGCCGTTGCGGCTTGCGTGGCGCCAGGCGTCTGCCCATCTTTCTGTCGTTGCCCGATTTATGCGCCGCAGGGTGATTCCCCTTGGCGGCAAAATGCTCTAGCTCTCACCCCATGCCGCACAAGGTTTCCCTTTCCCGCCTCAAGCTCACGGATTTCCGCAACTATGCGGGCCTGTCGCTGCCGCTCGACGGGCGGCACGTCGTGCTGACAGGACAGAACGGCGCGGGCAAGACCAATCTCATGGAGGCCGTATCCCTGCTTTCGCCGGGCCGGGGCCTGCGCCGCGCGCCCTATGGCGATGTCGTGCGCGCCAGCGCCAGCGGCGGCTTCACGATCTTCGCCACGCTCGACGGCATGATGGGCGAGGTCGATATCGGCACCGGCACGGAGGGGGGCGACGAGGGCCAGGCGCGAAAACTCCGACTGAACGGCACGCCTGCCCGCACCGTCGATGAACTGCTGGACCACCTGCGTGTCGTCTGGCTGACACCGTCCATGGACGGCCTTTTCACCGGTCCTTCCGCCGATCGCCGTCGCTTCCTCGACCGGCTGGTGCTGTCGCTCGATCCCGAACACGGCCGCCGGGCAGCGGATTTCGAGAAGGCGATGCGCGGTCGCAACCGGCTGCTCTCCGAACCGCGGCCGGATCCTGCCTGGCTGACGGCGCTGGAAAAGCAGATGGCCGAGCTCGGCATCGCCATGGCGCATGCCCGCCACGAACTCGTCGGCCTCATCTCCGGCCTCGTGGAGGCGGCGCGCGACGATGGACCGTTCCCGTCGGCGAGCATGCGTCTCTCCGGCTTCCTCGATGGAGAATGGCAGCGCCCGGCCTATGAGATCGAGGACATCTATCTCGGCATGCTGCAGGATGGCCGCTATAGGGACGCCGCCGCCGGCCGCACGCTGGACGGCCCGCACCGCGGCGATCTCCTGATCCGCCACCGCGAAAAGGACATGGAGGCCGAGCGCTGCTCGACGGGCGAGCAGAAGGCGCTGCTCGTCGGCCTCATCCTCGCCCATGCCGGCCTTGTCGGCGGCATGACCGGCCATGCACCGGTGCTGCTGCTTGACGAGATCGCCGCCCATCTCGACGAGGGCCGCCGGGCCGCGCTGTTCGACCGGGTCGATGCACTCGGAGGACAGGCCTTCATGACCGGTACCGACCGGTCGATGTTCGATGCGCTCGGCGATCGCGCGCAGTTCCTCACCGTCTCGCATGGAGGCATCGTGCCATGACCGATCCGCTCAGTCCCGAAGAGATCGACCGCTACCGGCGGCATATCGTGCTCGCTGAGATCGGCGGTGCGGGGCAGCAGAAGCTGAAGCAGGCGAATGTGCTGATCGTCGGCGCCGGCGGGCTCGGCGCGCCGGTCATCCAGTACCTTGCCGCTGCCGGCATCGGCCATATCGGCGTGCTGGACGATGACAGCGTCTCCCTCTCCAATCTCCAGCGCCAGGTGATCCACGACACCGCCGGTCTCGGCACGCCGAAGGTCGCGAGTGCCGAAGCCGCCGTTGCCCGTCTCAACCCGCACGTGACCTTCACCGGCATCGCCGAGCGGCTGACGGCCGACACGGCCGCACGTCTCCTCGCCGGCTACGACCTCCTCGTCGACGGCTCCGACAATTTCGACACGCGTTATGCCTCCGCCGACGCCGCGGAGATTGCGCGCATTCCGCTCGTCACCGGCGCTGTCGGCCGCTTCGACGGCTCGGTCACTGTGCTGAAGCCCTATGAGGCCGGGACAGACGGTATGCTCAATCCCGGCTACCGCGATCTCTTCCCCACGGCCCCTCCGCCGGGCGTCGTGCCGGCCTGCGCCGAAGCCGGTATCGTCGGTGCGCTGACGGGTGTCATCGGCACGTTGATGGCGATGGAGGTGATCAAGCTCGTCACGGGCGCCGGTGATCCGCTGGTCGGGCGGTTGTTGCTCTATGACGGGTTGGCTGCGCGCTTCGAGACGTTGAAATACAAGCGTCGCAAGGGCGGGCAATGACGGAAGTCCGCCCGATCGGACCGGATTTCGACCGCTGGGACGCGCTGTTGTCGCTGATCCTCTCGGCTTTCGCCTTCATGGACGGTCTCATAGACCCGCCATCCTCCGCCCATCGGCTGACACCCGACGCACTTGCCAAGAAGGCGCGGGAGGAAATCGGGCTTCTCGCCGTGGAGGGGGAAATGCTGCTTGGCTGCATGTTCCTGAAGCCGGAGGAAAAAAGCCTCTATATCGGCAAGCTCGCTGTCCTGCCGTCCTTTCAGGGACGCGGCGTGGGGCGGTCTCTCCTGGAGCACGCCGAGGCGCTGGCGCGGAAAAAGGGCCTGGCGACGCTCCGGCTCGAAACGCGGGTCGAACTGGCCGCCAACCATGCCCTTTTTGCCCGGTGGGGCTTCGTCAGGACGGCCGAGAAATCTCATCCTGGCTTCGCGCGCCCCACCTCGATCGAAATGCGCAAGACGCTGGTCTGATCACACCCGGCTCGGCAGCACGCGGTCCGGCGGCCGGTGGCCGTCGAAGAAGGTGCGGATGTTGATGACGACCTTCTCGCCCATGTCGACGCGGCCTTCGAGCGTTGCCGAACTCATGTGTGGCAGCAGCACGACCTTGCCCTCGGCGGCGAGCTTCAGCAGCTTCGGATTGACCGACGGCTCGTTCTCGAAGACGTCGAGGCCGGCGCCGGCGATCTTGCCTTCGCGCAGGCACTTGATCAGCGCCGTCTCGTCGATGATGCCGCCGCGCGCCGTGTTGACGATGTAGCTCGTCGGTTGCATCAGCTCGAGCCTTCGGGCCGACAGCAGGTGATAGGTCGCCGGCGTCGAGGGGCAGTTGACCGAAACGATGTCGACGCGCGCCAGCATCTGATCGAGGCTGTCCCAATAGGTCGCCTCCAGCGCGTCCTCCGTGTCCGGGCGCACGCGGTGGCGGTTGTGGTAGTGGATGGAGAGGCCGAAGGCCTTGGCGCGGCGGGCGACGGCGGTGCCGATGCGGCCCATGCCGACAATGCCGAGGCGCTTGCCCCAGATGCGTCGGCCGAGCATCCAGGTCGGCGACCAGCCGGCCCATTCGCCCTTGCGGTCCGTCAGGATGCGCGCACCTTCCGCCAGCCGGCGCGGGGCGGCGAGGATCAGCGCCATCGTCATGTCGGCGGTGTCCTCGGTGAGAACGTTCGGCGTGTTGGTAACGGTGATGCCGCGCCGGGCCGCCGCCTCCACGTCGACATTGTCGACACCGTTGGAGAAACAGGCGATCAGTTTGAGCTGGGGGCCGGCCTGCTCGATGAGCGCGGCGTCGATCCGGTCCGTCAGCGTCGGCACCAGAACGTCGGCCGATTTGACGGCGGCGACGAGTTCGGGCTGGCTGCGCGGCGTGTCGTCGATGTTGAGTTCCGCGTCGAACAGCTCGCGCATCCGGGTCTCCACGACCTCGGGCAGGCGGCGGGTGATGTAGACCTTCGGTTTTTTCTTCTGGGTCATGGGCTGTTCCGGCGTCCTGTTGACGGGTCCTTAACCAAGTTGGGCAAGGATTGCTTCATCAGGGGCATTTTCTACCAGACCCGGTCGCGAAGACAATCCGCCGTCTTTGGCGTTCCCGCGATTTGCCACTTCGCGCCGGTCCGGCAGTATCATGCCCTCTCCAGTTTGTGCGGATCGTCCATGCGTAACCTTGTCCTGCGTCTCAGCCTTGCCGCCCTTGCGGGCATCCTCGTTTCCGTTGCCGGCGTCCAGTACGCCCATGCCCAGGCGGCCAAGGGGCCGAGCGGCCTGCCGCTGCCCCGCTTCGTCAGCCTCAAGGCGAAAAGCGTCAACCTGCGCGTCGGCCCCAGCGTCGACTATGCCGTCGCCTGGCGCTACCTCAAGTCCGGTGTGCCGGTCGAAATCATCCAGGAGTATGACAACTGGCGCCGTATCCGCGATGCGGATGGCACCGAGGGCTGGGTCAACCAGGCGCTCCTGTCAGGCGAGCGCACGGCCGTGACCGCGCCGTGGATGCGCGGCAAGGGCGAGGGCATCTTCGTCAACATGCGCCGCGACGCCATGTCGAACTCGTCGGTCATTGCGAAGATCCAGCCCGGCGTCGTCGTCAAGGTCGGCGAATGCAATGGCGACTGGTGCCGCGCCGAGGCGGATGGCACGGCCGGCTGGGTCTCGCAGAACGAAATCTGGGGTGCCTATCCCGGCGAGGCCTTCAAATAAGGCCGACCTTCCTGGCCTCCTCCGCCAGCGACAGCAGCGGGCGGGGGCCGACCTGCTGGATGACGAGGCCGGCGGCGAGGCTGCCGAGCCGGCCGCAATCGGCCAGCGACCGTCCGGCCGTATAGCCATAGAGGAAGCCGGCAGCATAGAGGTCGCCCGCGCCCGTCGTATCGACGACGCTGGGGATGCTGATCGCGTCCACATTGATGCGCTCGCCCTTCGACAGGATGACAGAGCCTTCCTCGCTCATCGTCACTGCCGCCAGCCGGCAATCCGCGGCGATGCGTGTCAGTGCCTCCTCGAAATCCTCGGTCTCGTAGAGCGCCAGGGCTTCCGCCTTGTTGGCGAAGACGATGTCGATCGTGCCGGAGCGCATGAGGTCGAGGAATTCGCCGCGGTAGCGGTGCACGCAGAAACTGTCCGACAGCGTCATCGACATTTCACGGCCGCTCGCATGGGCGATGCGGGCGCAATCGCGGATCGCATCCTTGGCGCGCGGCGGATCCCAGAGATACCCTTCGAAATAGGTGACCTTGGCCTCGGCGACGACGCTTTCCTCCACATCCTCGGGGCCGAGCTCCACGCAGGCGCCGAGATAGGTGTTCATCGAGCGCTCGCCGTCGGGCGTGACGAAGATCATCGAGCGGGCGGTCGGCGGCGGGCCGGCCAGCGGCTTCGTCTCGAAATGCACGCCCTGGGCGCGGATATCGTGGATGAAGATCTCGCCGAGCTGGTCGTTCGCCACCTTGCCGAAATAGGCGGCCCTGCCACCGAAGCTGGCAACGCCAGAGGCGGTGTTGCCGGCGCTGCCGCCGGAGGCTTCGAGTGCGGGACCCATGCGGGAATAGAGCAGTTCCGCCCGTTCGGCGTCGATGAGGTTCATCGCGCCCTTGATGATGCCGTTGTCCGTGATGAAGTTCTCATCGCAGCGCGCGATGATGTCGACGATGGCATTGCCGACCGTCAGCACGTCGAATTTGGTCATGCGGGGTTCCCGTCTCCCTAAGCATGCCGCGCAAAAGTGCTCAGCGGTTTTGCGACGACGGCATGCGCCAAAACAAGTGGTAAGAGCCGGGGGTTGGTCTTAACGGATTTTCCGCAAGTTGGAAGAAAAAAAGCCGCCGCGCCGTCTCCGGCGGGCAGCTTCTTATGGTGCGGCGCATAAGCCTTTCGATCGGTGTGGATCGAAGGAAAGGCACTGTGCGCCCTTAAAAAGGATCAGTCCTTGGCGCGTTCCACGTAGGAACCGTCTTCCGTCGCGATGACGACGCGCGTGCCGGCGGTGATGTGCGGCGGCACCAGCGTGCGAATGCCGTTCGACAGGATCGCCGGCTTGTAGGACGACGAGGCCGTCTGGCCCTTTACGACCGGTTCCGTCTCGGTGATCTCGAGCGTGACGTGGCGCGGCAGGTCGATGGCGATGGCAACGCCTTCATGTACCGACAGGATGACCGTCATGCCTTCCTGGAGATAGGCCTTGAGGTCGCCGATGTCCTCGTGGGACATGGTCAGCTGGTCGTAGCTTTCCGGATTCATGAAATGGTAGCCGTCGCCATCCTCATAGAGGAAGTTGTGCTCGCGGTCTTCCACGAAGGCACGCTCGACCTGTTCGGTCGTGCGGTAGCGTTCGGAAACCTTCACGCCGTCGGAGATGCGGCGCATGTCGACCTGGGTGACCGGCGTGCCCTTGCCCGGGTGGAAGTTCTGCGCCGTCAGCACGACATAGAGCTTGCCTTCGACCTCGAGGACATTGCCCTTGCGGACGGAAGAGGCGATGATCTTTACCATAAGTCTTCCTTGTAACTGGATGGATCGCGGCGTACAGGACCGCCGTGAGACGCCTTCCCCGAGTGCCGAAAATGTGTTTTCGGGGCCGCAACTATCCTATATTCCGGCAAAAGACCAGTCTGTCCGCCGGCAAGCGCGAAGAAACCTGCCACAGGAACGTCATGAGCCTGAAGCCCTCGCCCTGGTGGGCGCCCGATGTCCATGCCGATCGCCGGCCGTTCCTTCTGGCGCGAAACCGCATCCAGGCGGCGTTGCGCGGCTGGTTCACGGCGCGCGACTTCATCGAGGTGGATACGGCGACGCTGCAGGTCTCTCCGGGCAACGAGGCGCATCTGCACGCCTTCGAGACCGCCGCGATCGGCCATTCCGGTGCAAGGACGCCGCTTTACCTGCACACCTCGCCGGAATTCGCCTGCAAGAAGCTGCTGGCGGCGGGCGAACAGCGCATCGCCTGCTTCGCCCATGTCTACCGCAACCGGGAACGCGGGCCGCTGCATCACCCGGAATTCACCATGCTGGAATGGTATCGGGCGGGCGAGGCCTATGAGGTGCTGATGGAGGATTGCGCCGAAATCCTCGTGTTGGCCGCCGGAGTGACGGGCGTATCGATGCTCACCTATCGCGGTGCGACCTGCGATCCGGCCCTGCCGCCGGAGCGGCTGACAGTGGCGGATGCCTTCCGGCGGCATGCCGGCATCGACCTTCTCGCTTCGATCGACCCTGATGGCGCGACGGACCGCGCGCGCCTTGCCGCCGCCATGCGGGCGGCCGGGCTGCGCGTGGCGGAAGACGACACCTGGGCCGATCTCTTCAGCCGTATTCTGGTTGAAAAGGTCGAGCCGCAGCTCGGTTTCGGCCGCGCCACCATTCTGTGTGAATATCCGACCGCGGAAGCGGCGCTTGCCCGCCCGGCGGCGCGGGACCGGCGGGTCGCCGAGCGGTTCGAGCTCTATGCCTGCGGCGTGGAATTGGCCAATGCCTTCGGCGAGCTGACCGATCCGGACGAGCAGCGCCGACGCTTCGAGCTGGAAATGGCGGAAAAGGTCCGCGTCTACGGCGAGACCTATCCGCTCGACGAGGATTTCCTTGCCGCACTCGCCCATATGCCGGAGGCGAGCGGCATCGCGCTCGGCTTCGACCGGCTGATCATGCTGGCGACGGGCGCCGCGCGCATCGACCAGGTGATCTGGGCGCCGGTCGCGGAGACGGCGCCATGACGGCGGCACGCAGCCTGACGACGGTGGCCGAACTCGTCGAGGCCGGTCTCGTTCCCGAGGCGGGGCGGGCGGGCGCGACGGCCGTTGCCGCGCGTTATGCCGTTGCCGTCACGCCGCCGCTCGTCGCGCTGATCGATCCTGCGGATCGCGCCGATCCGATCGCCCGCCAGTTCGTGCCCGACCCCGCCGAGCTCGAGACTTTGCCGGAGGAGCGCGCCGATCCGATCGGCGATCTCGCGCACAGCCCGGTCGAGGGCATCGTGCACCGTTATCCCGATCGTGTCCTGCTGAAGGCCGTGCATGTCTGCCCGGTCTATTGCCGCTTCTGTTTCCGCCGCGAGATGGTCGGGCCCGAAGGGCTCGGCACCCTGTCCGCCCAGGCACTCGATGCGGCGATCGCCTATATCGCGGCGCGGCCGGCGATCTGGGAGGTGATCCTGACGGGCGGCGATCCGCTCGTGCTCTCGCCGCGCCGGCTGCAGGCCATGATGGAACGGCTTGCCGCCATCCCCCATGTGAAGATCGTGCGGTTCCACAGCCGCGTGCCCGTCGTCGATCCCGCGCGGGTGGATGCCGCGCTGATCGCGGCGCTGAAGGCCTCCGGCAAGACGACCTATGTGGCGCTGCACGCCAACCATCCGCGCGAATTCACCGCCGAGGCCCGTGCCGCCATCGCCCGCATCGTCGATGCCGGTATGGTGATGATCAGCCAGACGGTGCTGCTGAAAGGCGTCAACGACGATGCGGCGGTGCTGGCCGATCTGATGCGCACCTTCGTCGAGAACCGGATCAAGCCCTATTACCTGCATCATCCCGACCTTGCACCGGGCACGGCGCATTTCCGCCTGACGCTCGCCGAGGGCAGGGCGCTGGTCGAGAGCCTGCGCGGCCATGTCTCGGGTCTCTGCCAGCCGGACTATATCCTCGACATCCCCGGCGGGCACGGCAAGGTGCGTGCGGATTCGGCGGCGGTCGAAGAGGCGGACGATGGCTGTTTCCGTCTTCGTGATTTTCGCGGGCAAACGCATTCCTATCCGCCACGGCAGGACGAGGCATAACGTCAGCGCGAGGTGACGGCACCCTTCAGGACAAAAGAGCGGCTGCCGGCGTCTCGCCAGCGGGCTTTCGCACGCGTTTTTTCGTCTTTGTGCGGGGGAGCCGCAGGATTTCGGGGAATCCCGCGCTTCGGAGACTTGACGACACTTTCGTCAAAATGCCCACTTTAAACGATTGATAGCGTTGCCGGACAATTGTATTTCTTTTGTCGACAAGAGGATTTTCGATGACCGATACCGATTCCAGTTCCTTGCCCGAACGCAAACGAGGCTCCGGTGTGAAGATGGTCTATGACCTCTTGCGCGACGAGATCCTCGACCTGAAGCTTGCCCCCGGCAGCCCGATCGACGAGGTGCAGCTTGCCGAGCGGTTCAAGATGTCGCGCACGCCGATCCGCGAGGCGCTGGTCCGGCTTGCCGGCGAGGGGCTGATCGAGACCCTGCCGAACCGCTCGACCATGGTCTCGAACATCGACTTCCTCAACCTGCACACCTTCTTCGACGCGCTGGTGCTGATGTACCGGGTGACGACGCGGCTTGCGGCGCAGGCGCACCGCCCCGAGGACCTCGCCATCATCAGAGGGTTTCACGAGGACTATGCGGCGGCGCTCAAGGCGCGCGACGCCCTGACGATGATCGCCACCAATGCGGCCTTCCACGCCGCGATCGCCGAGGCCGGGCGCAATCCCTATTTCACCAGCCTGTTCCGCCGGCTGCTCGACGAGGGACGGCGCATCCTGCAGCTCTACTACCAGTCCTACGACGAGCAGTTTCCCCAGCGCTTCGTGGATGAGCACGCCGCGATCATCGCCGCCATCGAGGCACGTGACATCGAGGAGGCGGACCGGCTCGGCAAGGCCCATGCCGAGGCGATCGTCGCCCAGGTGCAGAAGCTGTTCAGCCGCAACGACAGGCTCGACATTGCGCTCTGACAGGTGCTGTATTTTTCTTGTCGACAAATAAAATACAAGATGCTATACCCATCATCAGAGAGAGGGGAGGCCCAGTGCATCGTGCCGGCCGACCATCCGATGAACCGCCAAAGGAGACCGACATGAAGGCCAAGATTTTTTCCGGCGTCATTCCCGCCCTGATGACCCCCTGCAAGGACGACCGCACGCCGGATTTCGACCAGCTGGTGCGCAAGGGCAAGGAACTCATCGAAAAGGGCATGTCGGCTGTCGTCTATTGCGGCTCGATGGGTGACTGGCCGCTGCTGACCGACGCGCAGCGCATGGAGGGCGTCGAGCGCCTCGTCAAGGCGGGCATCCCGGTCATCGTCGGCACCGGCGCCGTCAACACCGCCTCGGCCGTCGCCCATGCCGCCCATGCCCAGAAGGTCGGTGCACAGGGCCTCATGGTCATCCCGCGCGTCCTCTCCCGCGGCTCCGTCGTCGCTGCCCAGAAGAACCACTTCAAGGCGATCCTCTCGGCTGCGCCGGATCTGCCGGCCGTCATCTACAACAGCCCCTACTACGGCTTCGCCACCCGCGCCGACCTGTTCTTCGCGCTGCGCGAAGACCACAAGAACCTCGTCGGCTTCAAGGAATTCGGCGGTGCGGCCGACATGCGTTATGCGGCCGAGAACATCACCAGCCGCGACGATGACGTCTCGCTGATGATCGGCGTCGATACCTGTGTCTTCACCGGCTTCGTCGATTGCGGCGCCGTCGGCGCGATCACCGGCATCGGCTGCGTGCTGCCGAAGGAAGTCATCCACATGTGCAACCTCGCCCAGGCTGCCGCCAAGGGCGACCCGGATGCCCGCGCCCGCGCGCTGGAGCTGGAATCGGCGCTTGCCGTGCTCTCCTCCTTCGACGAAGGCCCGGACCTCGTTCTCTACTTCAAGCACATGATGGTGCTGAAGGGCGACAAGGAATACACGCTGCACTTCTACGAGACCGACGCGCTTTCCGACAGCCAGCGCGGCTATGTCGAAAGCCAGCTGAAGCTGTTCGATACCTGGTATGCCGAATGGAGCAAGCTGCCGGGCGCCGTGCAGACCTACAAGGCGTAAGCCTCCGATCACCCCCATGGGCATTTCACGCCGCCTGCAGCCCACGCTGCGGGCGGCGTTTCGTTTTGCATTGCCGCCGTGGTCCGCTTTTGCGACTGTCGCGAAAATCGACCGTGAGGAACCGGAAATGCCTTCCCTGGACATGCTGCTTGCCTTCGCCGTGACCACGGCGATCTTCGCCTTCATTCCCGGCCCCGCCATGCTCTATGCCGCCGCCCGGACCATGGCGGGCGGTCGCGCGGCGGGCCTGATGGCGGTGCTCGGCATCCATCTGGGATCCTATGCCCATATCATCGCCGCCGCGGCCGGGCTTTCCGCCCTGTTCCATGCGGTGCCGGTCGCCTATACCGTCGTCAAGCTGCTGGGAGCCGCCTATCTCGTCTGGCTCGGCATTTCGCTTTTCCGATCGACGGATATGCGGGAAGAGGGTGATGTCACCGTGGTGCCGAAGGGCGGGCGGCGGGCGTTTATCCAGAGCATCACCGTCGAGGTGCTCAGGGTCCGGACCCAATAATTAGCTTTCCTTGAGCGCTGGGGCATGATTCATTGCCGCGACGAAAGGGCGGTGAGATGTCTGATTTCTTTTGGTTTTCCGATGCGCAGTGGGAACGGATCGAACCGCTCCTGCCAACGGATGTG
>NZ_SHMI01000028.1:0-58832 GCF_004284735.1 Shinella sp. JR1-6
CCAGCCCTGGCGCATCATGTCGATCGGGCGCAGAGAATGGGCCTATGGGTTTTGATCAGTGAGGGGCCGTATTACCCTTGTTGTTCGTGCATGTTTGCTAATTCCTCAGCCGCAGAGTTTGAAATCAAGAGACGACTACAGCGAGCAAATTTTCGTGTCGGGGCCGTGATGGGCACGCGATCGTTTACGTCCGTCTTGCCGCTTAGACCGAAAGAAGCAGAGCGATACTGGGTCTATTCAAGAGGAATTCCCAGCAGGCAGTATCGTAAGACCTACTACGGCGCCTTGGGGTTCACCCAACCGGAAAGCTCCCGCCTAACGATCTTCTCCAGCACTTTCATGCCTTCCGGCGAATCGTTCAGGCAGGGGATGTGCGCGAACTTCTCGCCGCCGTTGTGCAGGAAGCTTTCGGCAGCCTCCTCTGCGATCTCTTCCAGTGTTTCCAGGCAGTCGGAAACGAACCCCGGATTAAGCACGGCGATACGCTTGACACCTTCGTGTGCCAGCTTTTCAACTGTCTTGTCGGTATAGGGCTGCAACCATTCCTCCGGCCCGAAGCGGGACTGGAAGGTGACGACCAGCCTGTCGCTCGACCAGCCCAAGCGTTCGCGCAGCAGGCGTGCGGTCTTCTGGCATTGGCAATAGTAAGGGTCGCCCTTCTCGAAATAGCTCTTCGGAATGCCGTGGAAGGAGGTAAGTACCTTTTCCGGTTCCCAGTCGAGCGTTGCGAGATGTTTTTCGATGGAGACGGCGAGCGCGTCGATATAGGTCGGGTCGTCGTGATAGGGCGGCACGGTGCGCAGCGCCGGCTGCCAGCGCATCTTCAGCAGCGTCTCGAAGGCCTTGTCGTTGACGGTGGCCGTGGTGGCGGCGGCATATTGCGGATAAAGCGGGAAGACGAGGATGCGTTCGCAGCCAGCCTTCTGCAGCGCGTCCATGCGCGATGCGATAGACGGCTGGCCGTAGCGCATGGCCCAGTCTACGATGACGTTGGCATGGTCCTTGAGGGCTCCGGCCATCAGTTCGGCCTGGCTGCGGGTATAGGTGCGCAGGAAGCTCTCGTTCTTTTCCTTGTTCCAGATCGTCTCATAGGCCTTGCCCACCTTGCCGGGGCGGGTGTTGAGCACGATGCCGAAGAGGATGGGATACCAGGCGATCCTCGGCCACTCGATGACACGCTTGTCCATCAGGAATTCCTTCAGGTAGCGGCGCATCGAGGTGTAGTCGGTGCCATCTGGCGTGCCAAGATTGACGAGCAGGACGCCGACCTTGCCGTGTTTGACGGGCGGATGGCTGTGTTCGATTTTTGCAGATGTCATTCGCATTCTTTGTGATGCCGATTTCAGTTACCAGGAAGCACGGGGAGAAACGCGGCAGTTTCCCGCCTCGAACGAGTTGGGTCGGCAGGCCGTTGGAGTACATACAGGCCGACATCTATGGTTCCGGCCTTAAAACCAGCCGCGCAGTAACAAAGATAATAGTCCCACAACCGGTGGAACTGTTCGGAGTAACCTAATGCGCTAATCCTGGGCCAAGCAGCATGGAAGCGTCGCCGCCATTCGAGGAGCGTTCGAGCATAATCCAATCCAAAATACTCGGATTGCACCAATTGAAGTCCTGCGCGCGCGGCCTGCTCCTGAATTATGCCTTTGGTCGGAAGCATGCCGCCAGGGAAGACATGTCGCTGAATGAAATCTGCCCCGCCTCGATATGCGGCAAAACGGCTCTCGTCGATCGTGATGACCTGAAGCACGGCGCGTCCGCCCGCGCGAAGCCTTTGCTGCAGAGTCTTGAAAAACAGCGGCCAATAGGCCTCTCCAACCGCTTCCAGCATCTCGATGGACACGATCCGGTCAAAGCTTCCCGTGACATCCCTATAGTCTTTCAACTGCAGGCGGACCGCTTCCTGCAGGCCGTTGGCCCGGATGCACTCCGTCGCATGGTCCAGTTGCGCTGAGGATAGCGTTACACCATCCACCGTGGCGCCCGCATGTGCGAGACTTGCTGCGAGTGCGCCCCAACCGAAACCGATCTCCAGAATTTGCTCGCCTCCCTTGATCGACAGGAGCTGTTTGACCCGCTCTATCTTTGCCCTTTGGGCCTCCTCCAGGCTGAGGGCCGGTTCCGTGTAGAGCGCTGAGGAATAGGTCATGCTCGGGTCGAGCCACTCCCTGTAGAAGGCATTGCCGAGGTCGTAATGATAGGCGATGTTCTTCCGGCTGCCGGTCTTGTTGTTCGCGCGCAGCGCATGGCGGAACCGGTGCAGCAGCCTGACCGCTAGGTGGCCTGAAATCTTTCCGTCAAGCATATCGATGTTGCGTGCGGCCAATTCCAGGCAGGCTTCCAGGTCTGGCGTCGACCAGTCCCCATCGATATAGGCTTCCGCGAAGCCGAGATCACCGCCTGTCGCGAGCCGGCGGACGGCCCGCCATCTGTGAATATTGATCGCCGCCGAAGGCCCCGGACGTGTGCCGATATGTTCACTACGTTCGCCTGAGGGCAGGACAACTGTGATTTTCCCGATATCGACAGATGCGATGACGGCGTTCATTGCGCGCGCGAAAAGTCCGATCCTCGCTCTGTTTTCGCCAAGACCACGCCTGAATATTCTTGCTAATGCGACCACGATGTCTTCCTGAAAAAATCGATAAAATTATAGGTGCGGGCGCTTCGGACGCCGTGCGCTCAAAGCCGTTTCACACCGTGTCTGTGTAACTTGCCGTTTCCGGCGGTGGCGGACTTGTGCGGAAGCGTGCGCCTTTCAGCCAAAGCTTGAAGGCTTCCCAATGGATACCGGCCATCACCTTCATCGTCATGAAGGGGAAACGGATCAGGCAGCGCGCCAGCATGCCGTCCGTCAGGGGCGCCGCGTTCGCATTGAACGTGGCGGCCATGACCGGCTCTTTGCCTGCGGTTTCATGAATTCGCAGCCGGACAGTCCGGCCGGGCGGGAGGATGCGGAAGTGGTAGCGCAGCCCCATGTCCATGAAGGGGGAAACATGAAAGACCTTCGTTCGCGTCTGCCGAATGCCGGCGGCGCTGATGTCGCCCGCAAGGACCGGTGCCACGTAGCTGTGGCGTTCGCCGAAGGTGTTCCTGACTGCATAGATGATGGCAATCAGCCGGTCTTCGTCATCATAGGCGAAATAGGTCGAGAGCGGGTTGAAGACATAACCGAACATGCGCGGGTAGGCGAGCAGCAGGATACGGGCCGCGGGCCTTTCGAGACCGGCGCGCGCCAGCAGGCGGTCGGCGAACTGTCGCAGCGTCTCACCGTTCTCTTCGATGTGATCGCGTTCGTGGAACGACAGGATTCCCGCGCGGTTGACGGCAAGGAGGCGGGTCAGTCCGGCAAGATCGACAAGCCGGTCGACATCGACCAGAAGGGAAAAGACACTATAGCTGAAGCGATGGCCGAAGGGATGGAGCCTCTGATGCATCACCTTTCCGGGGTAAAGCGTGCCGGCCGCAGAGGGCGGCGGGCCGTTGTCAGCCATGCTGTTGACCCGAATCTGCTTCATGCCTTGCTTTTTCCGTTCATCATCGGGCTGGCTGCCAACGCACGTTCTTGCAAAGCACGCCGCCGAGAATACAGCCACGCGTTAGAAGCGAATTGTCGGAAACCTGCACCGTGATCGAATAGGTCCGCTCGCGTTTCTCATCAAAGGCAGTTCCTGATAATGTATCCGGCGATTTGGGTTGAAGCGACATGATCAGGCGGTCGCCGGCTTTTTCGCCCTTGCTGGTATCCTTGATCCAGAGATTGGTGGCACAGATATTGCGTCCGCATGGCGCGATGCGCACGCGCGCATTCCCGTCATCGCGCAGCCACACACCGCTCGGATCGGCCGATTGCTGCGCGTGGGATGCCGCGGCAGTCAGCATCAGGGCGGAAAATGCAGTCAGAACGGCTATCCTCATCGGTCCATCCTCGTTGCTTTTCCTTGAATACGCACGCGCGGGCGGATCGGTTCACCCGAGGTGATCCGCCAGAGCGACGAAGGCGTAGAAATGTCGACGAACGTAATGGGAGACATCGGTATGAAAACCATCGTCATCGCCTATCTGGCGACGGGCATCGCCTTTCTGATCGTCGATGCCATCTGGCTTTCGACGATGGCCGATATGCTTTATAGGCCGCTCTTGGGCGACAAACTGGCGCCGCAGTTTCATCTGGCGCCGGCCGTTGTCTTCTATCTGATTTACGTTGCCGGCATCGTATTTTTCGCCGTGATGCCCGCGCTCGACGGGGGAGGACTCGGCAAGGCTGCGCTGAATGGTGCGATCCTCGGCCTGGTGGCCTACGCGACGTATGACCTCACCAACCAGGCGACGCTTAAGGACTGGCCGCTTTCCGTTACGCTCGCCGACATTCCTTGGGGAGCCTTCGTCACGGCGACCGGCGCCTCAGCCGGCTTTCTCGTGGCGAGCCGTATCGGCTGACCGTTCCGCCTCAGCCAGAATCCCTGAGAACAGTATGGCGACGAAGGCGGTGAGCATGCCGGCGCTCATTACGTTTAACCGCGCCAGGGCGGCGTATTGCGCCGCATTGTACTGCGTGAGCGGGAGAGCATAGACATCGTGCAATAGAAGGAAAACGCCGAAGGCGAGCGCGGTAATCGCGAGGGCGACGACACGTTCCCGCGGGCGAAACAGCAGAAGCGCGATTATCCCGCACGGAACGAGGAAGATTTCGACTGCCGAGGCGGTGCCGAAGAGCCACGCCGAAAGCACGGTATTGCCGATCCCCGTCAGCGGCAGCAGAGCCCGCCCTGCCACGTCATTCCGGCGCGCCACGGCCGGCACGGCGAGAAAGAACGGTGTCGACAGGAACGTGAACCAGGCGGCGGTGATGTCGGCACTCACCAACCAGAAGAGATAGAGCGGGTAAAAGGGCTGATTCGACGCGACCAGCAAGGAAATCACGTTCGCCGCAGCGACACGCGGGTCGCGATGGTGTGCGTAGGCCCGCACCATCGCGGTGAGGTGTTTCAGAAAGAAGATCACCGGCCCGCGCCGACGGGGCTGAGGCGATAGTGGCTTACGCCCCATTCTTCTCCACCGGCATGGCCGAAGAGCCCGGCCGTGGCGAGGAAAAACATTCGCCAGCGCCGCATCCAGACGGATGCGTCCTTGCCGTAGGTTGCCTCGAAGATGGCGCGGACCGCGTCACGGTTTCGGTCGAAATTGTCGAGCCAGTCCAGCGCGGTGCGCTCGTAGTGCTTGCCGTTCCAACGCCAGTCCCGTTCGACGGTGAAACTGTCGTCGAACGCGCGAACCAGTCCATGGCTGGGCATGACGCCGCCGGTAAAGAAATACTGCGCAATCCAGTCCGCCTTGTCTGCATGGTCGAAGCGATAGGCCGTCTTGCGATGCGAGAAGACATGCAGGAAAAGCCGCCCGTCGTCTCGGATCCAGCTGCGTGCACGCTGGAGCAGGCAATGCCAGTTGGACATGTGTTCGAACATTTCCACCGACACGATGCGGTCGAAGGTGCCGTCCGGTGAGAATGTGTTCATGTCCGCGGTGATCACGGTCAGATTGCGAAGGCCGCGGCGTTTGGCTTCCGCCTCGATATAGGTCCGCTGCGAGGATGAATTCGAAACGGAGACGATGCGACCGGACGGAAAGCGCTCTGCCATGAACAGCGAGAGGGATCCCCATCCGCAGCCGAGCTCGAGAATATCCTGCCCGTCTGCGAGGTCCGCGTGAAGGCACGTCTCCTCCAGAGCCGCGATTTCCGCCTCTGCGAGCGTCGTGGCGGGCGAGGCATAGAGGCAGGATGAATATTTACGGCGCGGGCCGAGCACCAGCGAGAAGAATGCCGCGGGAAGCTCATAGTGCTGGGCATTGGCGTCATCCGTGTGCACGGCGATGGGCCATTCGCTCATGGAACGCGCAAAGTCCTGGTCCGTCGGACCGGTCCCCTCCGCCAGCAGTCGGCGCGTGCGGCCAACGAGCCGGCTGATGCCGAACCGCAGGGCATGATCGGGTAACGGCAGCCGCTCGGCGGCGGTGATGGCGGTCTCGGCAAGGTTCATGTGGTCTGCTCCCGTTTTTGCGCGCCCGGCCAGAAGGCGTTGACGCGCCTGGCATAGGCGGTGAAGGCAGCGCCACGTGAACGCATCATGTGCGCCTCAAGCGGCGGAATCCCTGAAACGTGCACCAGCAGCCAGTACATCAGGGCAGGGCCTGCAAGCGCCAGCCAGCCCCAGCCCCAGTCGCCGGCAGGGCCGATAGCCACGACTGCATAACCAACCCATCCGAGCCACTGGAAGAAATAGTTGGGATGTCGCGACAGGCCCCAAAGACCGACATCGCAGACCTTGCCCCCATTGGTGTCGTCGCTGCGAAACCGTGCCAGCTGCGCATCGGCAATGCCTTCCCCGACGACGGCGATGACGATGATCGCGATGCCGGCAATATCGCTCCACTGCCAGCCCATGGCCGGGTTGCGTGCTGCGGTGAAGATCGTGGTGGTCAGGAGAAGCGCGGCGGCGGCCTGGATCTGCAGAAACAGGAAGAGACGTCCGCGCCAGCGCTCGCCCCATTCCTCCTGAAGTTTCGCGTAGCGAGGATCCTCACCGCCCTTTAGCGTGCGCTGCAGGATATGCAGGCCGAGACGACAAGACCACAGCGCGGCCACCGCTGCCATGAGTAGCCGTCGCTGCCCATCGCTCTCCCAGCCCGAAACCGGGACGAGCGCGGCAGCCACACCCGCCCCGCCCACGAGAAAGGACCAGACGGTATCGACCCAGCCGGATCCCGCCCCCTTCACGACCGCGAGCCAGACGCCTGCCATGCCCAGCGAGATAGCAGCGGCCAGAAGAAGGAAGAGCGCCACCGCCGGCATGGTTCAGATCCCGAAGATAGGCTGCAGGATACGGCCAATCAGATTGTTGAAGCGCATTTTACCCTCCATCGCGGCAAGGCAAATACAATCAGCGCCGTTGTCGACGACCGGTTGGTGATCAACGTCTTCGTCCATTTCCGCGAGATCTCCTGGACCGAATGTTCCGAAACGATCGGTGTATGAACCCGATATGATGTAGGTGAACTCGGTGCCGACATGCCCATGATCGGGAAGCGCGCGGCCGGGGCCGACCTTGAGCAGGATGAGATTGGCATCGGGATCCTGCGGCACGCCGACCCGGCTCATCTTCATACCAGGGCCGATCCAGCGCCAGCGCCCGATATCGCAGCCGCGCAAAGCGTCCGGCAGGCGAATGCCATCAATCTCCACCGGCGCCCGCGGCGGCGGTGTGAAGGGGGCGGCGGCGTCCTCATCGTCCAGCATGGCAAGTACGTCGCTCAATGCGGTTGCCGACATTTGCGTCGCTTCCGTTTCTTCCAGAAGCGCGCCCCCCAGCGCTTCATATTCGCCGACGCGGGCGCGACAGGCCGGGCAGCTTGCCAAATGCGCCCTGACGACGATGGCGGGCGCGGGGGCAAGCGTGCCGGCGGCGTAGCGCATCAGGGTCTCGTCGGTTGCGTGATGTGTGGTGGTCATGATTTGTCTTCCAGCAGCCCGCGAAGCCGGTTCATGGCCAGGCGTGTTCTAGATTTCACGGTGCCGAGCGGGATGCCCAGCTCATCGGCGATTTCAGTCTGCGATTTCTCGCTGAAATACGAGAGGCGGATGATCGTCTGTTGCTCGGGCGAGAGCGCGGTTAGCGCGTCGCGCACCGCCGCATCCCGCTCGGCGCCGAGCATTCCGTCCTCGACCGTATCGGCTGCGTTTTCAGGATCTGGCGGCAGAGCCGAGGGGTCCTTCTGCCGTCGCAAGTGATCAATGCGAATGTTGCGCGCGACCGTGAAGATCCAGGTCGCGACCCCGGCGCGTTCGGCATCAAAATACGATGCCTTGCGCCAGACGGTCAGCATTGTCTCCTGAACGAGATCCTCCGCGGCTGCGGACGACATTGTCCAGCGCAGGAAGAAGGTCTTCAGCTTCGGCCCGAAGTAGCGGAAAAGAAGGGCGAAAGCCTGACGATCCCGATCTTGCGCGACCTTCAGCATCAACTCAACAAGTGCACCGGGCGAGGGGGGCTGTTGTGTGTCCCTTGAACTCACCACGGCAAGCCGCCGGCCTGTCGGCGCACCTGGTTTGCGATCAATCTGTATCGGGCTCGAAACTTCATTCATGCGTCCTTCTACGCGGCATTTTCGTCAGCGGATCACACGCCACGAAATCGGTCCTTCGCAGTGATCCGTCAGATTCCTACGCTCGTAAAGGATACAGATAGTTGTCCAGAGTTCGAAAGCCGCAAAAGGATCGTCATGCGCCATTTTCCTCAATCGGATCGGCCACTCAAAATCGCGGTCGTCGGCACAGGCATCGCCGGTCTTTCAGCGGCCTGGTTGTTGTCGCAGCGTCACGATGTGACGGTTTTCGAGGCGGACAACCGTATCGGCGGCCACTCTCACACCGTGGATGCAGGTGGCGCTCCAGTCGATACCGGCTTCATCGTCTATAACGAAGCGACCTATCCAAACCTCACGGCCCTGTTTGCGCATCTCGACGTACCAACCAGGGCCTCGGACATGTCTTTCGCCGTGTCGATGGACGGTGGTAAGCTGGAATATGCTGGCACGAACCTTGCCGGACTTTTCGCGCAGCGCAGCAACCTTGCCAGCCCGCGCTTCTGGTCGATGCTGCGAGACCTCGTGCGTTTCTACCGTCAGGCGCCAAACGGCGTGCGCGATCTCGATCCTTCCGCTAGCCTCAACGACTATCTCGATAGCGCCGGCTTCGGGCGGGCGTTTCGCGAAGACCACCTTTATCCGATGGCTGCTGCGATCTGGTCGACACCGGCACTTGAGATCGGCAATTATCCGGCGCTTTCCTTCGTGCGCTTCTGCGAGAACCACGGCTTGCTGAAATTCATGCGCCGACCAATCTGGCGAACGGTTGATGGCGGAAGCCGCGCCTATGTCGAGCGTCTTACGGCGCCATTCCGCGACAGGATCCGGATAAATGCGTCGGTGAAGTCAATCCGCCGCGTCAACGGCGCGGTTGAGATTTCCGTGGGCGGCGCCGAGGCCGAATGGTTCGATCACGTCGTGATCGGCGCCCATGCCGACCAGGCGCTGGCGATGCTTGCCGACCGCTCGCCACGCGAAGCCGAGCTGCTGAGCGCGTTCACCTATGGCGACAACGAGACGGTCCTTCACCGCGATGAAACCTTGATGCCAAGCCGCAGGCGTGTCTGGGCAAGCTGGAATTACCTCGCGCAATCCGGACGTGACCGCACGGCGGTGGGCAAGCCCTGCGTCACCTACTGGATGAACCGGCTGCAGGGGATTTCCGATCCTCGTCCCTGTTTCGTCACGCTTAGCCCCTTGCACGCTCCTGCCGAAGACAAGGTGATCTGGCGTGGACTTTACCAGCATCCTCTCTTCAACGCCGCAACGCTTGCTGCGCAAAAGCAACTATGGTCGCTTCAGGGTGAAGCCAATACGTGGTTCTGCGGATCCTATTTCGGTTCCGGCTTCCACGAGGATGCCATTCAGGCGGGTCTGGCCGTTGGCGAAACCTTGGGAGGAAATATGCGGCCATGGTCCGTCGAGGGCGAATCCGATCGAATATTCCGAATCCTGCAGGGCGCTTGATTGCGTGCGCCTTCAGATTCTCCTGAAGTTCTCGATGCTTCCTGCCCACCAGTCTGATACCACGTCCCCAGAGTGAAAGGATCTTCCCTCGCGCAGGTCCTGCGACGATCCCCTTTATGTGATGGGAATACATGGGACACAGTGAAGGCGGTTTGCGCTTCGGGATCGAACCCGAGCCGACCATGAGAAGCTCGAAGCCGCGATAGGCGCATTTGAGAACCTTGCGGCGTATCGGCGCTATGGGACCTTCCTCGGCAGATTTCGCTTCGCGATGGATCGTGTCTTGCACGATGTCGTCTGGCCACGGGATTGGTCCTGGCGTCCGACCGCTGTGTCCGATTCGATCGCGCAGGTCGCGAAAGATCTGGGGCTCCGGCTAACAGCGACGAAACGTCGGATGTGCTGTTTGACGACCAAAGTGGTTTGTTGGGTGCGGTCAATGTTCTCGAGGGATCAACTCTCGGCGCGCGCGTTTTGAGATCCCGAGCCACCGCGCTTGGAATGATCGATGGTTTCGGCGCACGGCACCTAGCGGTCATGATGCGCGACATGTCGTGCTGGCAGACCTTTCTTCGTCAACTGGACGATGTTGAAGACTTCGACATCGAATGCGCCGCCCAGGCCGCGAATGCTGTCTTCGATTTCGCCTTGTGATGCGTCGAGACAGGCGGGCTACCGTCTCCTGACTTCAAAGCGAGCGCCGATTAGCCATCGATTACACGCCGAACCTTCTCGGCTAGCTGCTCCAGACTGAAGGGCTTTTGAAGCAGGTGAGTTCCGGCGTTCAGTATACCGTTGTGAACGACGGCGTTTCGGGTGTAGCCGGTTGTATAAAGGACCTTCAGTTCCCCCAACTTCTCCGACGCAAGGGTGGCGAGTTCACGGCCCGTCATCTCAGGCATCACAATATCTGTAAAAAGGAGGGCGGGCTTCAGGCCTTCTCCCAACAAGGCGAGTGCTGCCGCGCCGCTAGCGGCTTCCGCCACCGAATAACCGAGTTCACGCAGCGCCTCGACGGAGAAATTGCGCACCCGCTCGTCATCCTCCACCACCAATATGAGTTCGCCACGGACGCCGCGCGCAGGGTCAGCATTCTGCGGCGATATCTCTCTGGTTTCTGTCTCGCCGTAATGACGGGGTAGGTACAGTTTTACGGTGGTTCCGTGGCCTGGCTCGGAATAGATCTTCACGTGTCCGCCGGACTGGCGCACGAAGCCAAAAACCTGGCTCAGGCCGAGCCCGGACCCCTTGCCGACTTCCTTTGTTGTGAAGAAGGGATCGAAGGCCTTTGCGAGAGTGTCGCCGCTCATTCCCGTGCCGGTGTCGGTGACCGCAATCATCACATATTGGCCCGGCGATATCGTGTGTTCTTGGGCATAGTCCTCGGAGACGAATGTGTTCGCGGTTTCGACGGTGAGCCGGCCGCCGTTCGGCATGGCATCTCGGCCGTTGACCGCGAGATTGAGGACCGCGTTCTCAAGTTGGCTGACATCTGCATTTATGCGCCATAGGCCCGCGGCCAGCACGGTTTCGACCTGAACCTGCTCGCCGAGCGCCCTTGTCAGCAGCTCGCGCATGTCGGCGACCATGCGGTTGGGTTCGATGATTTCGGGCTGGAGTGGCTGACGTCGGGAAAAGGCTAGTAGACGTTGGGTGAGAGCGGCTGCCCGGTTTGCACCGTCCTTGGCGGCGTCAATATAACGGGCGAGATCGGTTTCGCCGCGCGCAAGGCGCCTTTCGAGGAGGTTCATAGCGCCTAAAATGACCGCAAGCATATTGTTGAAGTCGTGCGCGACGCCGCCGGTGAGTTGCCCGACCGCCTCCATCTTTTGCGCCTGTCGCAACTGTGCTTCGGCTTCCAAGAGTTTGACGGTGCGCTCCTGCACTTCCTTTTCAAGCTCTTCCCGCGACCGGGCGAGAACCTCACGCGCGTCGATGATGTCCTGGATGTCCGTGCAGGTACCGAACCAGCGGGTGATTGCGCCGTCCTCACTGCGCACAGGCTGCGCGCGCCCCAGCAACCAGCGGTACTTTCCGCTTCGATGACGGAGCCGATATTCGATGTGATAGGGCTCTCCGGTTTGCAGGCAATGCCGCCAGACGCTCCAGGCGCGGTCCTGATCCTCCGGGTGGAACATTGCGGCCCAGCCCTCGCCATCAGTTGAGCCTGAAGGCACGCCGGTGAAATCGTACCAGCGCTGGTTGTAGTAGTCGTGATATCCGTCTGGGGTCGTAGACCAGATCATCTGGTCGATGGAGTTCGTGATTGCCCGGAAGCGCTCCTCGCTGTCGCGGAGCGCGGCTTCCGCATTTTTTCGGTCGGTTATATCGAAGCTGATCCCGGGGAAGCGCAGGGGCGTTCCGTCAGGCGCTAGCGTCGGCCGTCCCTCGGCGATAACCCATTTGTGCGCACCGTCCGCCTGCACGAGACGGTATTCCTGGGAGAAGACACCGCCGCCCTTCAAAGTCGCCGCGATCGCCTTTTCCACATGGGGAAGGTCGTCAGGATGAATGGCGTTGAAGAAATCGGCGATCGGTGCGCCGACGCCGGCCTTTTCGCGCGGAACGCCATAGAGTTTGGCAAAGCGCGCATCGGCGATTACCCGGTCATTAGGTATATCCCAGTCCCAGGTGCCCACCGTATCCGATGCGCCCAGCGCATATTCCAGTCGCTCCTCACTGGCGCGCAGCGCCCGTTCCGCCGACAGGCGCGCTGTTGTCTCGTTGCCCTGGTTGAATATGCCGAGGACCTTGCCGTTCTGTCCGAAAATCGGTGCGAAGCTGTAATCCCAATGGGTCTGTTGTATGCGGCCCCCGCGCTGCATGGGCAGCATCTGATCGGCAACCGAAAACCCCGTGCCGGTTTGCAGAACGGCGAGGAGCTGGGGCTCAATCACATGCCAAATATCGGCCCAGACCTCGCGGGCTGGACGGCCCAGGGCCCATGGATGCTTTTCCCCGGCAATCGGCGCCCAGGCGTCATTGTACAGAAGGCGAAGGTCGTCCCCCCAGTAAAGGGCCGTCGGAAGGGCGGTGTTGAGACACAAACTCAGCACCATGCGCAGTTCCTGCGGCCAGTCTGTTTCCGCGCCGAAGGGCGTCTTCTTCCAGTCGATCTCCTGGATTAGCTGGTTCATCTCGCTGCGTGTGTTGGGAATAAGGGTCATATTGCCGTTTCTCGACGTGTCGCAGGCTTATATGGGAAAGTCCCAACAATTGAAAAGCGCGATAACCCTGTGGAAATCCTAAAAAACGGTCACGCGCTTTGGTCCGCCTGTGCGCGGTAGAAACAGGTCATGCTACGATCGATACCGGAGGGGAGTTGCCGGCTGCTGATTGGAGGCGATCGATCCCGTTAAAAAACGTGGCACACGGTCCGCCCGTTTCGACCGGAAGACGTAAAGCGCGCCATTGAACGGGCCGAGGCCGCCATCCCGCATTAATGCCATCAACGATGCGGCTCCCTTGCGGAAGTCCACCGGTTTGCAAGACACGTAAACCACAACGCCGGAAGCGATCATGCCTTGCGCACCGCGCCGATAATGCCCGCCAACTGATCCGGATCGATATCACCGCGTACCCGCATTACGATATCGCCAACCACAGTCGTGCATCATCGCTCGAAATGGGTGCTGTCATTGTCATTTTTCCGGAAGGCCCGCCCCGGCGGAAGGGGCGGGCCTCACCGATTGCTACTTAGAAGTCCATGCCGGCTCCGGCAGGGAGGCCTGATGTGGCATCCTTCTTGGGCTTCTCGGCGATCATCGCTTCCGTGGTCACCAGCAGGCCGGCAACCGAGGCGGCATCCTGGAGTGCTGTGCGCACGACCTTGGCTGGATCGATGACGCCCTGGGAGTAGAGATCGGCGTACTCGCCAGTTTGAGCGTTCCAGCCGTAGGAGAATTCACTCTTCTCCCGAAGCTTGCCGACGATGACGGAACCTTCGGCTCCAGCATTCTCGGCGATCTGGCGCACCGGCGCTTCGATAGCGCGCCGGACGATCTCGATCCCGACCTTCTGATCCTGGTTTGCCGTCTGGAGATTGTCGAGACCCTTGACGGCGCGAAGCAGCGCGACACCACCGCCCGGCAGGATGCCTTCCTCGACGGCGGCACGCGTTGCATGCAGCGCGTCGTCGACGCGGTCCTTCTTCTCCTTCACCTCGACTTCCGTCGAGCCTCCGACGCGGATGACGGCAACGCCCCCGGCAAGCTTGGCAAGCCGTTCCTGCAGCTTCTCCCGGTCGTAGTCGGAGGTGGTCTCCTCGATCTGCGCCCGGATTTGTGCGACGCGCCTATCAATCTCTGCCTTGGAGCCAACGCCATCGATGATCGTGGTGTTTTCCTTCTCGATCGCCACCTTCTTGGCACGGCCGAGCATGTTGAGTGTCACGTTCTCAAGCTTGATACCGATGTCTTCCGAGATGACGGTGCCGCCCGTCAGGATCGCAATGTCTTCCAGCATGGCCTTGCGGCGGTCGCCGAAGCCCGGAGCCTTGACGGCAGCAATCTTCAGGCCGCCGCGCAGCTTGTTGACGACCAGCGTTGCGAGCGCCTCGCCTTCGACGTCTTCCGCGATGATGAGCAGAGGCTTGCTCGACTGAACGACGGCTTCCAGAACCGGCAGCATCGCCTGAAGGTTCGAGAGCTTCTTTTCGTGGATCAGGATAAAGGCCTCGTCGAGCTCGACGCGCATCTTGTCCTGATTGGTGACGAAGTAGGGCGAAAGGTAGCCGCGGTCGAACTGCATGCCCTCGACGACTTCGAGTTCGGTCTCCGCAGTCTTGGCCTCTTCGACGGTGATGACGCCTTCGTTGCCGACCTTTTCCATCGCCTCTGCCAGATAGCGGCCGATCTCGGAATCACCGTTCGCCGAGATGGTACCGACCTGAGCGATTTCGGAATTGCTGGTGATCTTGCGGGCGTTGGTTTTCAGTTCCTTGACGACGGCGTCAACGGCAAGATCGATGCCGCGCTTCAAGTCCATCGGATTCATGCCGGAAGCGACCGCCTTGGCACCCTCCTTGACGATCGCCTGGGCGAGGACCGTGGCAGTGGTGGTACCGTCGCCGGCCAGATCGTTGGTCTTCGAGGCCACCTCGCGCAGCATTTGGGCGCCCATGTTCTCGAACTTGTCTTCCAGTTCGATTTCCTTGGCAACCGAAACGCCGTCCTTGGTGATGCGCGGCGCGCCGAAGGATTTGTCGATGACGACATTGCGGCCCTTCGGACCGAGCGTGACCTTTACCGCATTGGCAAGAACATCGACCCCACGCAGCATGCGTTCACGGGCATCGGTGTTAAATTTGACTTCTTTGGCAGCCATTTGTCTAACTCCTCAATAGGCAGCTATTTGACTGATAGGTTGATTTGTAAGGAGAGCTCCTCAGGCGGCTTGTCTCTGCTCAGCCTGGGCCTCGATGATGCCCAGAACGTCGCTTTCCTTCATGATCAGCAGTTCTTCACCGTTGGTCTTGATCTCGGTGCCAGACCATTTGCCGAATAGGATGCGATCGCCTGCCTTGACGTCGAGGGCCTGGATCTGGCCCGCCTCGTTGCGAGCACCAGTACCGACGGCGACGACCTCGCCCTCAGAGGGCTTTTCTTTCGCCGTATCGGGAATGATGATGCCGCCTTTGGTCTTCTCCTGGGATTCGACGCGGCGGACGAGAATGCGATCATGAAGCGGTCGGAACGACATGTTTTCCTCCGTTGAGCAAAAATGATGACGTTGAAGACCCAGGCCGGACCGGATGACCAGTCCGGGCGGGTGCGAACCTCATTGAGCGTTCGCGGGCAAGATTTATTTTCGGCATTTTTCGATTTCAAGAGGCTGAAGAAGAAAAACAGCACTCAATGTTGACGGCTGCTAACATGCTGGAAAGGCGCAATAAACAGCATTCTCGCTTTCAGAAAACCATTGATGACTGCAAGATTTTCAGTCACCTTTGCATCGTCATAAAACGGAGATGAAGCATGCACTTCTCATCGGATTTTGAGCGTCAGCTCAACGGTTATGGACTGACCACCGCACATATCCTCTATCGCATTCCCGATTTTGAATCCGTCCTGCAGACCTACGTTTGGCAGGACTACGATCTCGCACCCGATTTTCCGGAGATGCACAGGTTTCTCAATTTCTGGCAGGCGAAGCTAGACGGGCCTCTCCACTCAGTCCGTTATTCCCACCAGCGGCTGATCGGTCCGAAGGAATGGCGGCGTGTCGAGGGCGAGTTCAAGCTCAATTGAACTCTTGAATATGATTTTTCCGCTTCCTAGCTCATCGACCGCCCGAGGCATCGAACTCGGTGTGAGCGCCGATTGCGTATGGAGTAACACCTGCATGGAAGAGAATATCAATATCATCAAGAGTGTTGGGATCGATGAACGCGAAGAGATCATCGTGGACTTTGCCCGGTGGCTTGAGACCGCTTCAAAAGAAGCGCTGGTCTACGAAGAAGGGAAGTTCGCAATGGCGTCCGCCAGTATGGCAGAAGCAATGCGAGTAAATGCCGACGAACTTGCTCGCGATAATCCTGAAAAGACCGAGCGTGTGCTGCAGCAGGCCAGCGCGATGATGGCGCAGTTTAAGGCTGCGTATCCCCATCGGGTTATCAGTCGATCTCTTCACTGAAGGGGCGATGAAGTAGACTTGTCGGCGTGTGGGCAGGGTGCGGCATTTCCCGGGAAAGATGCTAGCGGATGAAGTTGAAAATCATCTGATCTTATAGGGTGCGAAATTTTCGCGCCAGGGATCTTGAATCGAGAATTCTCAAAAACCAAATCGTTTTCCGCCAGTTGCTGGACATAGAGCTGGCGTTTGCTGGAAGCGCCGTCTTTCGGCGCTTCTGCACCCATGTTGCTTCAAGGAGGATATGGCTATGGCAACATCTTACGACTATGCACCGCTGTTCCGTTCGAGCGTTGGCTTCGATCGCGTCTTCAATCTTCTTGAAAACGCCCAGCGCGCCCGCTCGATTAGCGACTGGCCGCCCTATGACATCGTTAAGACAGGTGATGACAGTTACCGGATCTCAATCGCGGTCGCCGGCTTTGCCCAAGACGATCTAGACATCACCTTCCAATCTAACCTGCTGACGGTCGCCGGCAAGAAGCAGGAGGCTTCTGCCGATGCCTACCTGCATCGCGGCATTGCCGGGCGTCCGTTCGAGCACCGGTTCGAGCTGGCCGACCATGTCAGGGTGAACGGCGCGGATCTCGGCAATGGTCTACTGTCAATCGATCTTGTTCATGAAATCCCGGAGGCCCTCAAGCCCAGGAAGATTTCGATCCAGACCACGCCTGCCTTACCGTCAGTCACTCCGGCTCAAATCGAAGCGCAGAAGGCGGCTTGATCAGGCTTGCTTATTGACAGGGCGCCATCCTCGTGGCGCCCATTGGCATTCCGGGTTGGGAAGGAGACAGCGATGAAACCCGACATGTTCAAAGAACCAGTTACCATCCTTGTCGGCTTGGGCTTTCCGGTCGAGGTGCAAAGCGCAACGGATGCGTATCGTTATCTTTGCGAATGGCCAGTGAGGTTGAGGGATAATGCCCATGCGGTCGCCTTGAAGGCTTGCGGCGCGGCACTGCGCGGCGAAATCGAGGCCGAGACAGCCCGCGGCCTGTTCGCGGCATTTGCCGAGAAACATGATTTGATGGCGCCGGACACGAGCGCCATCGCCGCGTCTCGCCTGCGGCGTGATCGGGATCCGCATATCCAGTGAGGAGGTGGCCATACACAGCGAGATAGAACGAGCTGCCCATGATGCAGTGGCAATGGGGCCGTTGGTGCTGGTTCCAGGATTTCGGCTCTGCCGACCGATCGATCTTGTCGGCGCGCCGGCCCTTTCGGTCTATGATCGCAGGGCAATTCTCGCGGCCTTGGGCATCCGACCTCTACGAAGTGGATTCGCAACCGTCGCTGCGGCACCTGCAGGGAACGCCCGGCCCCGTCTCGATCGACGAGGCACAGGCGGCGCTAAGAGTCCTTGATCGCCGCTGTCATTATTGAGCGTAAAGTGTCGGTGCCTTCTCGAAAACCGGAGACGGGCTCGAGCACGACTACAGGCTCCGGAAACATTTTCTGCTATCTTTCTGAAAGATGATGCCGCAGATGGTTTCCACGCAGACTGAGCGCCCAGCCGACCCAGTTCTGCGTGGAAACGTATGGCCCGCCCTGTTTGCAAGTTGTTTTTTGATTTCCCGTGCAGTCTGCTTCAACGTATTCGGTCTTACGGTCAGGCCGTAGCCAAGATGGATATCCGCACGTCCAGAGCCACGATAACCAACACGGTTTCAAAGAACCATTTCCACGCCTGGGCTATCTGAACGCCGATCAACTGTCAGGCCATCTCCATTCCACTCGCAAACATTGTAGGCTGCGCTCTCGGCAGCCATAACTCAGATTACAGCTATACCATAGGTCCGCTCATAGGGCTGTCCTTTGCGCAACACCGCCCAGGCGATCCGCGCGAGCTTGTTTGCCAGAGCCAGGATCGCGACATTGCGCTGGACGCCTCGGGACAACATCGTCTGGAGCCATTGCCCGATTGGCGTATCACTTTGACTGAGCGTGTGCATTGCCGCTCGAGCTCCGTGGATCAGCAAGGTTCTCAGGTAGGTGTTGCCGCGCTTTGTTATCCCAAGCAGACGTGCCTTGCCTCCGGTGGTGAACTGTCGTGGCACAAGCCCCAGCCACGCTCCGAGATCTCGGGCATGCTTAAAACTGCCGGCGTCACCAATCGCGGCAACAAGTGCCGTGGCGTTAAGCACGCCAATGCCGGGAATCGATGTCAGGCGGCGCATCGCGCTGTTTTGCCTGGCGAGTGTCAAGAACTCTGCGTTCGCCGCGCCGATCTTCTTATCAAGCATTCGCCATTCGTCCCTCAATTCGATGACCAGGCTGCGGATACGCACAGACAAGACCTCATCAGCTTCGGCAAGGAGACCGTCCAGAGCGCTCTCGAACTTCACGCGGCCTGCGGCGAATATGACACCTCTCTCAAGAAGAACGGCACGCAGCTGATTGATCAAGGTCGTTCGCTCCGCAACCAGCCGTGATCGAACCCGGTGCAGCGTCTGGATATCCAACTGCTCTTGGCTCTTTAGTTCGACAAACCGCATCGTCGGACGAGATGCTGCCTCGGCAATGCCTTCGGCATCTCTGTCATCATTCTTCTGCGCCTTTACATAAGGACGGACGTATTCCGGCGACATCAGCCGAACCTCATGACCTCTCACGATAAAGAGCCGGCCAAGATGGTGAGCACCACAGCAGGCCTCCATCGCAATAACGCATGTCGGTAGCTGCTCGACGAATTTTATCAATGTCTGTCGCCGCATCGTTCGCCGGACAACCACAGCGCCGTCGTCATCTACACCAACGACGCTGCAGCTATTCTTTCCGATGTCGATACCGAGTATGGAAATCTGCATGGCTCGGCTCCTTCCCTTCAAAAGAGCGACATCATACTCGATGTCCTCGGAAGGGCGGGCCGTCCCATAACCAATAGTTGGCCGCGTTCAACGTATCCTGTTCAAAAAAATTCAGACCACGATGCTGCGAGACCACTCTCGTCGCAAAAACCGACACGACGAGGTGTGTCATTCCCTAACTACCACTCGATCTGCTGGCCGTCATAAGAATAAAATCCGCTCGATTGTGAAGGGCCAAGTTTCGCAATGACGTCGAGCAGTCTAGCAGCTGCATAGTCCGGTGCCACGCTCTGATGAGCCTTCAAAAATGGTCGTGCCAATTTCGTTGCGACCGTTCCCGGATGGAGGGCCACCACGATCGCTTGAGGATGTGTTCGAGCGATCTCCAGAGCCGCCGTCTTGATGATCGGGTTCTGCGCCGCCTTGGCGGCGCGGTAGGAAATCCATCCGCCCAGGCGGTTGCCGCTAATGGAGCCAACGCGCGCCGACAGGGAGGCAAACACGTTCCGCGTCTTGCGAGGCAGCAGCGAATGAAAGTGCTTTAGCAGAAGCGCTGGCCCGATGGCATTGACGCGGAACTGCGCCATCATCGCATCGGCGCTCAGTGCCTTGATCGTCTTCTCAGGAGAATGGCCGTCGATCAACAGCGCTCCTGTCGCGTTGATGACTAGATCGAACGCGCCATACCTGTCGCCCAGATCGCGAGCTGCCCGTTCGATCAATGAATGCCTCATCATTGAGGTCGAAACCGTCTTCGCTCCGCGAAAGCGTTGCGACGGCATCAGAACCAAGGTCAACCCGCAGACGCGCCGCCAGTGGTTTGCCAATACCGCCAGAGGATCCGATCAAAAGAGCCTTCACTATCCCTCTCCTAATTTAAGAGGAAGATCGCGGCGTTCAGTGACGTCGCATAGACAAGCCAAAGCGCATAGGGTGCGAAACACCAGCGCGCCGATCGGTCCTGGACCCTGATCATAAAAGAAACAACGATTGACAAGAGGCAGACGATCACGGCAAGGCCGAGTCCGATCTGGTGAAACCCGAAGAATACAGGCGTCCAGGTCCAGTTCAAAAGCATCTGCACTATCCACAGCCGGAAGGCGGTGGAATTGAACCCTTCACGGATTGTGACCCGCCAGCCCGCAACGGCGATCAAGACGTAAATAATCGTCCACGCCGGCGCGAAAAGCCAATTCGGTGGGGTAAACCATGGCTTTGCCAGTGATTGATACCACTCGCCCGGTCGGATCGTCAGGCCGATGGTGAAGCCTGTAGCCAATACCAGCACCAGAAAGATGAGTAGGGCGGTATAACTGCCGTACGATACTTTCATTGCAAATGTCCCTTCGTTTTAGTCACAAAGCCAGCCGTGGACTTCAGCTTTCGTCGTGGTTCGCGATTATGACATTTTTCCCGAACTAAGGTCAGCCAGGAAGCTCTCGGCTTGCTTTCGTATCTCGTGGCGTGTCCGATCGTTCATTCTTGCCCAGGTGGCATAGGGTTGAGCGAGCCGGCGGTTTGATTTCAACTTGGTCTGATTGCGCGCCAAGAAATCCCAATACAGTGCGTTGAAGGGACATGCGCTCCCGCCGATGCGCTGCTTGGGATCGAACCGGCACGTGCTGCAGTAATCCGACATGCGGTTAATGTAATTGCCGCTCGCCGCATAAGGCTTGGTGCCGAGGAAGCCGCCATCGGCAAATTGGCTCATGCCAATGACGTTTGGAAGCTCGACCCATTCATAGGCGTCGGCATAGACCTCGAGATACCATTGATGCACCGCCTTGGGATCGATGCCGGCTAGCAGCGCAAAATTGCCAGTGATCATCAGGCGCTGGATATGATGCGCATAAGCGTTTTCGATGGTCTCGGTGATGACGGTCGCCAGACAGTTCATTTTGGATTTACCAGTCCAGTAGAAAGCCGGGAGCGGTCGGGTGTTTTCGAAAAAGTTGCTGTCAACATAGTCGGGTCCCGCGAGCCAATAGATGCCCCGCATATATTCCCGCCAGCCGATGATCTGGCGAATGAAGCCTTCGACGGCGTTGAGCGGCGCATTGCCCTCGAGATAGGCGCGCTCAGCGGCACGGCAGACTGTGAGCGCGTCGAGAAGTCCGATGTTTATGTAGAATGAAAGGAGAGAGTGGTTGAGGTTCGGGTCGTCCTGCAGCATCGCGTCCTGCGTTGCACCGAAGTTCGGCAAAAACTCGGCTACGAACTCCCACAAGACTTGTTCTGCATCGGATCGCCGGACGGCGAAGCCGAAGCGTTCCAGGGTGCCGAAATTTTGCGGAAACAGAAGGGCGACGGTGTCGATCACATGCCTGCTGATATCATCTGGCGCGAACGTCATGTGGGTCGGGCGAAACAGGTCAGGCTTAGCGGGTTGACGGTTCTCAGCATCGAAATTCCACCGTCCGCCGACCGGCTCGTCTCCATTCATCAACAAGCCGGTCTTTCGGCGCACGTCGCGATAGAAAAACTCCATCGTTAGCGCCTTTCGGCCCTCGGCCCACGCCTTGAATTCGTCATGCGACACCAGGAAGCGGCGATCCGGTCGGATATCGACGTCGATGCCGAACCTGGAAGCCCATGTCTCCATGTCGAGGCGCACGCGCCACTCACCGGCCTCCGTGACGCAGATTGCAGACGGCTTGAGATCGTCGATTGCTCGTTTCACCTCAGCGCCGAAGGAGCCAGCATTTGCTTCGTCGTCGATCCGCGTGTAGCGAACGGGATAGCCACTCGCGCGCAGCTCTTCCGCGAAGTGCCGCATGGCGGAAAAGACAAAGGCGATCTTCTTCTTGTGATGCCCGACATAGGTCGCCTCGGCCATCACCTCGCACATCAGGATCGTATCGTGCTTCTCGTCGACGCCTTCCAGCGACGAGATATTCAAAGAGAGCTGGTCGCCAAGGATAAGAATGAGCTTTGACATTGAGACGTTTTACGCAACTTGGATGACATCGGATTGGCTTCGCTGCAAAGGCTGTAGGAGTGACAACCTCAAATTTAGCGCAGGTCTGCAATGATCAGCCAATAGGAGTTTTCCAATCACGCAACACGCGGCGGAGCGCTCGGGCGTTCCACATCAATCATCAAGCCTGGTTTCTCCAAATTCGCTACAATCCTTCCGCTGTTGGTTCCAGACAGAACTGAGCCGGTTAGGCGCATTCGATCCGCGTCTTCTATAGCCAGCGGCCCAGATCGAAGGTGGCTTTGGCCTAAATTTCTTGACTTTGGAGGCCATTCGCATGGTCGAAATCGCCTATTCTGGATTCGCCGTTCGCGTCCGGGGTGAACGCCATTCCAATGGTAATTACAACCACGGCCCCATGAAATCAGCCCCACGCCCGCCTGATCGCATCCAAGGCGGCGAGTATCGTCGGATCCTGGTTGCGGGCCTCCAGGTGGAGGAAACTCAGGGTCGTGGAGATCTTGATATTCTCAGCGAGGACGAGGCCGTGTGCCTGTTGTTCATGAAGGGCAATCGACTCTCGGCAAAGGCTCAGTCCCACCCCTGTCCGGACCATGGCGACCATTGACGTCTCCTGATCCACCTGGGCGACGATATTTTGGCGGACGCCTAAATCGGCAAACAGGCGCGACAGCAATCGATTGTGGACCGAGGCCTGTGGTGTGCCAATCCAGGGAAACGATGCGAGCTGGGACCAATCGGCGCCGCGCACGAAACCGGCAAGCGCCGGCGGCGCGACGACGCGATAGGTCAGTTGCGCCAGCTCGCGGGCATGAAACAGCGGTGCGTTGTTCTCACCGGCGCTATCGGCGGCGTGGTCAAAGTCTCTCGGGTCGCCGAGAAAGAAACCGGCATCGAGTTCATTTCGCCTCAGCCCCTCCGGCACATCGCCGCTCATTCCGTGACGCAGCGTGGTTTCGATGCCTGGTCCGCTTTCGATGAGCGCCTTCAGAAACGCGCCAAGTCGCGTGAACTCCGGGTCGATGATCGTGCCGATCCGCAATTTGCCTCGGACGCGTGTCGATAGATGTCCTGCTGTCTGGCCGAAATCTGTCAACGCCGCCAGCACCTGCTCGGCCTTGGCCGCCAGCAGCGCCCCCTCCTGCGTCAACTCCAAGCCTGTGGAGGTCCGCCGGAACAGGGAGAGGCCAGTCTCTGCGGCAAGACGTTTCAGTTGCAGCGTCACGGCCGGCTGCGTGACGTGCAACAGCTCCGCGGCGCGGGTGACGTTGCCCTCCCGCGCCACGGTGACGAATGCCCTCAATGTTCTCAGGTCGATCGACTGCAGCATATTAATTTGATTTATAATGCCTTCTATCATTTGTCATTGGATTTTCCGGCTGAACCTCCGCTATGGCTTTGAACAATGTAGGCAGGGAGGCTGGCATGCCACGGCAAGATGTCAAAGCTTATGACTGTGCGTTGTTCCGTTGGAGCAGGCGGGCAGAACAATGACGCGCAACGCTTCCCCCCCTTCCCACAATACTTTTGATTATATTATTGTAGGCGGCGGCTCCGCCGGTTGCCTGCTCGCCAACCGCCTCAGCCGCGATCCGGCGACGCGCGTCCTGTTGCTGGAAGCCGGTCGCAAGGATGACTATCCGTGGATCCATATTCCGGTCGGCTATCTCTATTGCATCGGCAATCCGCGCACCGACTGGCTGTACAAGACCGAGCCGGATGCCGGCCTGAACGGGCGGTCGCTGCGCTACCCGCGTGGCAAGACGCTCGGCGGCTGCTCCTCCATCAACGGCATGATCTATATGCGTGGCCAGGCGCGTGATTTCGACGGCTGGGCGGCAGAGACCGGGGAGGAAGGTTGGTCCTGGCAGAACTGCCTGCCCGATTTCAAGGCGCACGAGGACCATTACCGGCTGGACAACGGTGCGGATCCCAAAACCGGCGGCAACAGCCGGTTCTCCGACATGCACGGCCATGGCGGCGAGTGGCGGATCGAGAAGCAGCGGCTCAAATGGGACATCCTCGAATCCTTTGCAGAGGCGGCTGTCGAGGCCGGCATTCCGCGCTCCGACGATTTCAACAGCGGCGACAACGAGGGCGTCGGCTATTTCGAGGTCAACCAACGCTCCGGCTGGCGCTGGAACACGTCGAAGGCCTTCTTGCGTCCTGCGAAGAACCGCCCGAACCTGACGATCTGGACGCAATCCCATGTCGAACGGCTGATCCTTGAGGCCGATGGTTCCGGCCGCAAGCGTTGCGCAGGCGTCGTTGTCCAGCGGCAGGGGCGGAGCGCAGAGGTGCGCGCCCGCAGGGAGGTCATCCTGTCCGCCGGCGCAATCGGTTCGCCGCAGATCCTGCAACTGTCAGGTATCGGTCCGGCCGGATTGCTGAAGCGCCACGGCATCGAGGCTGTGCATGACTTGCCGGGCGTCGGGGAAAATCTCCAGGACCATCTGCAGATCCGCGCCGTCTTTAAGGTCGGTAACGCGAAGACGCTGAACACGCTCGCCAACAGCCTGTTCGGCAAGGCGATGATCGGGCTGCAATATGTGCTGAAACGCAGCGGCCCGATGAGCATGTCGCCCTCGCAGCTCGGCGCATTCACCCGGTCGGACGACGGCCAGGCCCACGCCAACCTGGAATATCACGTCCAGCCGCTCAGCCTCGACGCTTTCGGCGAACCGCTGCACAACGTACCGGCCTTTACCGCGAGTGTGTGCAATCTCAACCCGACCAGCGTCGGGAGCGTGCGCATTCGCTCTGATAAGGTGTCAGACGCCCCGGCGATTGCGCCGAACTATCTCAGCACGGAAGAGGACCGCCGCATCGCTGCCGAAAGCCTGCGGCAGGTACGCAGGATCGTGTCGCAGCCGGCACTGGCGAAATATCAGCCGCAGGAATGGAAGCCCGGCTTGCAGTTCCAGAGCGACGAGGAACTGGCCCGGCTTGCGGGGGATATCGCCAACACCATCTTTCATCCGGTCGGGACGACGAAGATGGGCCGCGACGACGATCCGATGGCGGTGGTGGACAGCCGCCTCAGGGTGCGGGGCATCGAGGGCCTGCGCGTCGTCGATGCGGGCATCATGCCGAAGATCACCAGCGGCAACACCAATGCGCCGACGCTGATGATCGCCGAAAAGGCGGCCGGCTGGATCGTCGCCGATGCGCGCGCATAGAGAATTCTTGGGGAGATAAGAGAAATGACATCGATCGCACGTTCCCCGCTTCCGCTTTCCGGCGTTCGGGTGGTTGATTTCGGGCAATATATAGCAGGCCCGGCCGTGGCCATGATCCTTGGCGATCTCGGCGCGACCGTCGTGCATGTCGATCCGCCCGGCGGTCCGCTCTGGGACAATCCCGCCAATGCCATCCTCAACCGTAGTAAGCTGATCGTTACCCTCGATCTCAAGACGGAGAAGGGGTTGGATGAGGCGAAAGCGCTGGTGGCCGAGGCCGATATCGTCGTCGAGAATTTCCGTCCCGGCGTGCTCGCCCGGCTCGGGATCGATTTTGCGGCGCTCCGCAAGGCACGACCGGAGCTGATCACCCTGTCGATCCCCGGCTTCGCCTCCGACGATGAGCTTCGCCGGGACTGGCGGGCCTTCGAGACGGTGATCGCGGCCTCGTCCGGCGTCTTCACGGATACACCAGGCAGGACCAGCCATTATTGGCTGGACGAAACAGTCGTGGCCACGCCGCTTGCAAATGAACATAAGAATTCCAACGAGACGAAAATTGCGCCAAGATCGACGAGAGTAGCGGTCTGCGTTTGAGATTGATCTGCTGTTATCGGCATGGTTGGCCTCCAGAGAGTTTTCTAGCGACCTCACTCTGCCACGGTGCAGGCCGCTACTCACCCCTGATGGGATCTCAAGAGCATTAAAGAGAGCCGTGAGCGGGGAATGACGACGTGAAACTTTTTCTGGAAAACGTCATTCAATTGCATTACATTCTCGTTGAATATGGAGATAGCCATGGCCGCAAACGCTCTCGTACAAACACGTATTGATTCTGAAGTCCGGGACCGTGCTTCCGCAGTGCTTGAAAGCATGGGCCTCACGGTATCTGATGCGGTTCGTATTATGCTCACCCGGACTGCTAACGAGGGGGCGCTGCCTCTTGAACTTCTTTCTGGCAGTGAAGCACATGACGCCTGGTTTCGGACCAAGGTGCTTGAAGCGTTAAACGATACTCGACCGGATTTATCGGACGACGAGGCCGAGGCGCACTTTGCCAGACGTCGAGCGGCGGCCCGCCTTAAAGCTGGTGTGCCAGAATCGTGAAACTTACTTGGTCGGCTTTTGCGTTGTCGGATCGTGACGCCATCTTCACTTACGTCGAGGCCGATAACCCCGCAGCAGCCGTCCTGATCGATGAACGGATAGTAGCCGCCGCCCGCCGCCTGCTCGATTTTCCTGCCAGTGAGCGCTTGGGTAGAATTGCCGGGACACGCGAACTCGTCATCAATGGCACGCCTTACGTCGCTGCCTATGCCATTACCGAGACGACAGTTCGAAGTCTTCGCGTACTCCATGGCGCGCAGGAATGGCCAGAACATCTGCCGCCTGGCTAATGACTACGTTCGCGCGGGGGGCGACGATTCGCTTCCCATCAATAGCAAAGAAGTCAGGCGCTCCGAAGGGAAGAATATCGCTCAGTGTCCCTTTCTCAGCCAGGGTGTCGAGGAGCCCATTGCTCAAACGTTTCAGCGCAACTCGCGAGGCCATCGAGTGGACCTCGATCGCCATCCAGATCGTATGGGTATCAGTCCAGCCGCGATGCCATGGGTAGATGTATGTCCGCTCGTCGACAATCGAGACGATAAAGTCATAGGCGCCTCCAGGTGCAGAATGCCTGACGGTCGGCTCTGGATCGAATTGAATCTGCGGCCCTGTCCTCAAGGCAGTCCCAGCCTGATGAGTAGGGCTGCTGAAAGAGAAGCTTTCAATTTTGCAGCGCCGGCAGCAACGACAACCATATCTCCTCTGCCCAGAAATCGCATTCCATCTCTATCCGTATGCCGTCCCGTTCAAGCACTGCCCATGAATGGTCAAGGCCACCGCCCTTGTCGACAGACCATCCTTCGTCTCCCACCGCGGCGATGGTCGCACACCAGACGTCCTTGGATATCTCGAGACAATGCATGCGCTCCGGCACCCCATCGCCGGGAACTCGTTTGCAACTGCAACGTTATGGCGGCATGGAAACGCGAACGAAGATGGTACACTTGCGCGAGGATATACTCTGGTCTGTGGAGCGCGGCGGTTCCCCGCTTGTCGGCACGGCCATCCATGACGGGCATCTCCTGCGTAAGGACCTGGCGGACCTGATGGCGCTGACGCCTGAGGAGCGGTTGCGGGAGGAGGATCCGTTCACCGCAATGACCATCGGGGATCTTGTCAATCGCGTGGTCGTTCATCGTTCCCGGTTCGAGATGGACCTAAACCGGCCGCGGGAGGGTGCCGTCTATCTGCGACCCGAGCAGGCCTGGGGCCTCGACCTGTGGGATACGCAGCCGACTCCTGACATGGTGGAAAGCGTTTTGCGCCAGCATGATGGCTACTATGCCATGCTGCTTGAGTTTCTGCGGGGCATCGAGCGCGAGCATGGCCGCTTCGTGCTCCTTGATGTACACAGCTACAACCATCGCCGCGACGGCGCGCTGGCTGCGCCGACCGTGCAGGAAGCGGCTCCGGATATCAACATCGGCACGTCCTCCATGGACCGGGCCTATTGGGCGCCGGTGGTTGATGCCTTCATGGCATGTCTTCGGGAGCAGCCTTTTCCGGGTCGGCGGCTGGATGTGCGCGAGAACGTTGCTTTTGCCGGCAAGGGTGAGCAGACGCGATTCATTCATGAGCATTTTCCGAAAACAGGTTGTGCCATTGCGGTCGAATTCAAGAAGATTTTCATGGACGAGTGGACCGGTGAACCGGACCTTGAAGCCATAGCAGCGCTACGTGCTGCGATCCGTGGCACCTTGCCCGTGTTGGAAGTGGCACTTGCCGACATGCCGGACCGGCGACCATGAGTGCGCGCAAACGGTCCGCACCGGTGGACGATCTAGCCCGTGTCGCCGCCGCACTGGAGGCGGGGCCGCCGACTCGCCTCGATCTCGCCGGGCGCGGCCGTCTCTATATCGAGCGGCCCCTGCCGTTTATCGCCGTGTATGTCGGGCGCCGGGCCGCGCCGGCCGCGCGCGCCGTCACCATGGCAAATGCGTCCTACCTGCTGGCCGCCAATCTCGCTGAGGCCGCCGCTATAATTCGTCTCGTCGGCGAAAAGATGCGCGAACAATTTGGTGCGTTCCTGGTGCTGGATTTTGGCGAGCTTTCCGCCGATCGGCTGGCGCAGGACGCGCCCTATCTCGCGCCATTCCAGATAAGCGTTTCGGTGTCGGCGGAAAGTGCCGACGCGGCGCTCACAGCTTTCGTCAGCGGGGTTGAAAAGCTCGAAGCCCGCTATCGCGCCCCGCAGGTCGCGCGTGCTGCTCCTGCCGACGATCCCAGTGCTGGCCTTGCGCGCCGTTTGCCGGAATTTCCCACGCTCACTGTTCGTTTCGCGCCGATCTACCGCGTGCCGAAGTCGCGTGAGATTTATCCCGAGCTCCAGAGCCGTCTCGTCGCCCAGTTGGTCGATGCCGGCCTGCGCGCGGCCGGCAAATTCACCCGCACGCAGACGGCGCTTGCGCCCGCAACGCATCGCGCGCTTGGCCGCGGCGTCTTCGTGGAGGCGGTGACGCGCGCCGACCGGGCTATGGACAATATTTCCCGAAGCTTCGATTTCCTGCTCGCGGTCACGCCGATCAATGCGGAAGCCGCGTGGGAGGAGTTCAGTGGGGCAGGGTACACGCGCGCGCCAAATCTCCTCTACCGCCCGCTCTCTATCGATATCGCGGCGCGCAAGAAGGCTCTCTTTACCATCGGGCTTGACCGCTTCGAGGATCCGGTTCTAGAAGGGCTCTACCGCGAAAAACAGCAGGAACTCGACCTCCAGCTTTCTATGCTGGCCGCGCGGGGGGATGACCGTTTCGTCGAGATGAGCAGGGCGCTCTATGGCGCCGTGGATGCAAGGCTGGAAAAGGTGGCTGGAGATATTCTCGAAGCGACCGCCAGACTGGGGCGCAAGCACCCGCCGGAAACCGCGAACCATCGCTATGTGGCGCAGCGCGCCAAGGCGATGATCGCCCGCTACGCCACGCAGTTCCCCGACTTTTCGCCGGATGTCGAGGTGCGTGACGACCTTCCCTCCGGCTTGATGGTGTCCAGCGACCGCCTGCTGATTGCGCGGACGACGACGATGGCGCGCGAGCGGGTCGATGCGCTGCTGAGCCACGAGGTCGGCGTGCATCTGCTCACCTATTGCAACGGTTCGGGCCATGGCCTGCGGCTCTTCCGTTCGGGCCTTGCCGGATATGAAGGGGCGCAGGAAGGGCTGGCGGTTCTGGCGGAATATCTTGTCGGTGGCATGACGGTCGCGCGGCTCCGGATGATTGCGGCGCGCGTTGTTGCCTGCGCGGCCATGTTGAACGGCGCCGATTTCGTGGAGACCTACCGGCTGCTGACGCGCGATCATGGTTTTGTGCCGCCCATGGCCTTCAACATCGCGCTGAGGCTGCACCGCGGCGGCGGGCTTGCCAAGGATGCGATCTATCTGCGCGGCCTTCTGGAAATTCTCGCCCATCTTCGCGGCGGCGGCGATCTGGAGCCGTTCTGGCTCGGCAAGATTGCCGCGCGCCATTTCTCTGTCATGCAGGAATTGAGTCTGCGCGGCCTCCTCAAGCCGCCACGTCTGGTGCCGCAGTTCCTGTCGGGTGCTGGCGATCGTCTCGATCGGCTTCGCGCCGGGCTTACCCCCATCGACCTCGTTGCATAGGAGGCCTTCATGCGCATCGCTTTCTTCGTCAATTCGATAGCAGACGAAACACCGCATTACACCACCACGACGCTGGCGCTTGCCGCGCTGAACCGCGGCCATGAAATCTGCTATGTCACGGCTGCCGGGTTCGTGCTGCGCCCGGATGACAGCCTTTCCATCCGCGGGCTGATGCTACCCTCCGCCGGCTACAAGAAGCTGGAAACGCTGCACAAGGATTTGCAGGGCGACCAGACGGAGATGCGCACCTTCGATGCGTCGGAGATCGACGTGCTGTTCCTGCGCAACGATCCCTCGCTGGAAGGGCCGGAGCGGTCCTGGACTGTGAATGCTGGTCCGCTCTTCGGTCGGCTGGCGGCGCAGCGCGGGACACTAGTGGTCAACGATCCCGCCGGTCTTTCCAAGGCGCAGAACAAGCTCTACCTGCAGGAGTTTCCCGCTGCCGTGCGTCCCGCCACGCTGATCTCCAAGAATATCGACGAGATCCGCAGCTTCCTTGAAGGTGAGAAGAAAGGGGCGATCATCAAACCCCTCCAGGGCTCCGGCGGCAAGAACGTGTTTAAGGTTGCCTCTCACAAGGACCATAACCTCAATCAGATATTCGAGGCCGTGAGTGGGGAAGGTTACCTGATTGCCCAGAGCTTCATGCCCGAGGCGAGCGAGGGCGATGTTCGCTTCTTCGTGATGAACGGTCACCCGCTGATGCGCGACGGCAAGTATGCCGCCTTCCGCCGCGTACCCGCGAAGGGCGAAATCCGCTCCAATATCCATGTCGGCGGCGGGCCGGCTCCGGTCGAGGTGACGCCCGCCATGCTGGGTATCATCGATGCGGTGCGGCCCAAGCTGATAGAGGACGGCATGTTCCTCGTCGGCCTCGACATCGTCGGCGAGAAGGTGCTGGAGATCAATGTCTTCACGCCGGGCGGCCTGCACAATATCGCACAGCTCTACGAGACCAATTTCTCCGACAGCGTGATCGCTTCGCTCGAGGAGAAGATCGCTGCGCGCGATGCCTATGGCGGCAGCCTGGAAAACAGCCGGCTCGCGATGCTTTGAGTCGAGGGGCTTTGCACCTTTATTCTCGGTACCGTTTGTAATCCGGTTGCGCGACGGCGTCGGGCAGATGCTCCGTATAGTGAGGCATCGCAAGCTCGGAACAATCCGCCCCATGTCGCGTTGCGCCATCGCTCTGCAGGTTCCGTTGTGTGCGGGCGCGGTGCAGCTTGATCGAAGGGGATTGACTCGCATGAGCTATTCGTTTTCCGAACTCGATTTCATGAAGTCCGAGCTGGGTGCCGAATTTACCGGCGAGGGAACGCACTTCGCGGTCTTTTCCGCGCATGCCGAACAGATGGAACTCTGCCTCTTCAGTGACGACGGCAGAGAAGAAACGGCTCGGCTTGCGTTGCCGAAGCGCGAAGGGGATATCTGGTCCGGCTACATTGCCGGCCTTAAGCCGGGCACCGTCTATGGCTATCGGGCGAGCGGTCCCTACGAGCCGAAAGCCGGCCATCGCTTCAATCCCAACAAGCTGCTTCTCGATCCCTACGCCAAACAGATCCTCGGCGAAATCCAGTGGGACGATGCGCTCTACGGCTATCGGATAGGCGACGCGGCGGAAGACCTCTCCTTCGACGACCGCGACAGCGCGCCCTTCATGGTGAAGGGCGTGGTGCAGGATTCGGACTTCGACTGGGCGGGTGACGCGGCGATCCGCCGGCCCTGGACCGAGACGATCATCTATGAAGCCCATGTGCGCGGCATGACGATGACCCATCCGGGCGTGCCGGAGGAACTGCGCGGCACCTTCATGGGCATGGCGAGTGATCCGATCGTCGAACATCTCGTCGATCTCGGCATTTCCGCCATCGAACTGCTGCCCATCCAGTATTTCCCAGATGACCGCCACCTTCTTGAAAAGGGCTTGCGCAACTACTGGGGTTACCAGACGCTCGGCTTCTTCGCGCCGCAGCCGCGCTTCCTTTCCGGGCGGGCGATCACCGAGTTCAAGACCATGGTCAAGCGCTTCCATGCCGCCGGCATCGAAGTGATTATGGATGTCGTCTACAACCACACGGCCGAAGGCTCGGAGCGTGGCCCGACGCTCAGTTTCCGCGGGCTCGACAATCTCAGCTACTATCGCCTGTCGCCGGAAGATCTGCGCCACAGCTACGATACGACGGGTACTGGCAACACCGTGAACGTCGCCCACCCCATGGTGCTGCGCATGGTGCTCGATAGCTTGCGCTACTGGGTCGGCGTCATGCATGTTGACGGTTTCCGTTTCGATCTGGCCAGCACGCTCGGCCGCACGCGCCACATCGAGTTCGACCGCGATGGCACCTTCTTCGATGCGATCCGGCAGGATCCGATCCTGTCCGGCGTGAAGCTGATCGCCGAGCCCTGGGATGTCGGCGATGGCGGGTACCAGGTCGGCGGCTTCCCGCATCCCTTCCGCGAGTGGAACGACAAGTATCGCGACGATGTGCGCCGGTTCTGGAAGGGGGACGGCGGGCTCGTTTCCGGGCTTGCCTCGCGGCTCACCGGCTCTGCCCCGCAGTTCAACCATTCCGATCGTGGCGCCACGGCGTCGATCAACCTCGTCAGCGCCCATGACGGTTTCACCCTTATGGATACCGTTTCCTATGACGACAAGCATAACGAGGCGAATGCAGAAGAGAACCGCGACGGCCATTCTGACAACCATTCGCACAATATGGGCGCGGAGGGCGTAACGGAGGATGAGGCCATCAATGATGCCCGTGGCCGCCGCCGGCGCAACATGATTGCCACCTTGATGCTGAGCCAGGGTGTGCCGATGTTGCTTGGCGGTGACGAACTCGGCAACAGCCAGCAGGGCAACAACAATGCCTATTGCCAGGACAACGAAGTCGGCTGGATCAATTGGGGCGGCCTCGACAATCCTTTCCTCAATTTCTGCAAGGGCGTGATCGCGTTCCGAAAGGCGCATCCGGCGCTTCGGCAGGAGCGGTTCCTGACGGGGGAGGCGGCGGAAGACGGTTCTGTCGAGATCGCCTGGTATAAGCCTGACGGTACCTTCGTGGACGATGCAGCCTGGGCGGATGGCAACCTTCGGGCACTCGGCCTGTTTGTTTCGAAATCTGTAAACGGCGAGGGTCCTGACCAGGCCTTCCTCGTCTTCAATGCAGGCGCAGATTGTCGGGTGACGCTGCCGGCGGTGAACGGCATTGCCGAATGGAGGCGGGTGCTCGATACGGGAGCGGCGGAGGATACATTCGCCGAGCACGCGGCCGAAAGCCCGGCTATGGTCTACGGCGCCAGCGTCGCCGTCTTCGAACCAGCCTAGAGGTCTCGATGGCGCCGGAGAACCTTAAAGAAACCGGGCTTGTCTATGTCTCCGACAGCGAGCCTGGAATCCGGCGCCAGCGTACCGGCCGTAGCTTCTGTTATCGACTTCCTGATGGATCCCTCGTGCGCGATGCCGCGCTGAAGGCGCGAATCTCGTCGCTCGGCCTGCCGCCGGCCTATGAGAATGTCTGGATCTGCATCGAGGCCAACGGCCATTTGCAGGCAACGGGCTTTGATTCTCGAGGGCGAAAACAATACCGCTATCATGTGGATTGGCAGCGGCTGAAGAGCGGTGACAAATTCGCCCAGCTCATCGCCTTCGGCCGGGCGCTGCCGAGATTACGGCGGGCGGTACGGCGCGATCTCGACGGGATGCCCGGCACGATCGATACGATGCTGGCGGCGATCACTGTGTTGCTCGACGAGGCGCAACTTCGTGTCGGCAACAGGAGTTATGCAGAGGAGAACAAGACTTATGGCGCGACGACGCTGCTGAAACGCCATGTTTCGCTTGCCGAAGGCGCTATCGAGCTTCGTTTCACCGCCAAGGGTGGCAAGCGCGTGCGCCGGATGTTGAAGCATCCCCGCCTGCAGCGCCTGCTCGAAGAGTGTGCCGGTCTGCCGGGTCGCCAGCTGTTCGTGTGGAAGGATGAGGCGGAACAGGTGCGGCCGATCGATTCAGGTCGGCTCAACACCTATCTTGCGGACATTTCTGGCGTTGCTGTTTCCGCAAAGACGTTTCGCACCTGGGCAGGCAGCCTCGCTGCGTTTTCCGTGGCGCGCCATGCCATCGCGGCAGGTGAGCGGGCGACCATCAAGGATATGTCCGAAGCGGCCGCCGCGGTCCTGCACAATACGCCAGCCATTGCGCGGTCGAGCTACATCCATCCCGATATCATAGCGCTTGCCGAAAAGCCGGATGCATTGCAGCGCGCATTCCATCGCCCGGCGCTTGCGCTTCAAGGGTTGAGGGCGGAGGAAGAACGCCTGCTGCGCTTTCTCGAATGTCGCCGGAACGCGCATCGCCGCGCACGCGCAAAAGCACCGGCTGAGCTTGAAGAACGACCGGCGCTTTGAAGGAGTTTGCCATGCTGTTTGCAGAAAAGGTCTCGCTGGTCACTGGCGCCGGATCAGGGATCGGGAAGGCTGCGGCGCTGGCGCTTGCCCGTCATGGTGCAAGCGTCTGCCTGTTGAGCCGTACGCGTGAGGAGGTGGAGGCGGTTGCCGAAGAAATCCGCCGACAGGGCGGTGAGGCACTGGCGCTTACGGCTGACGTCGCGGACGAAGCGTCAATGCGCGACGGCGTGGAGACGCTTGTCGGTGCCTTCGGTGGCCTCGATGTCGTGATCGCCAATGCCGGTATCAACGGCGTCTGGGCTCCGATCGACGATCTCAAACCCGCCGAATGGGACGAGACGATCGCCGTGAACCTGCGCGGCACCTATCTGACGCTGCATCTGGCCGTGCCCTATCTCAAGAAGGCGGGCGAGGGCGTCATTATCGTCGTATCCTCGATCAATGGAACGCGGACCTTCACCACACCGGGTGCCACCGCCTATTCCGCGACCAAGGCCGCGCAGCTGGCCATGGTGCAGCAATTGGCGCTGGAGCTCGGCAAGGCCGGTATCCGCGTCAATGCGATATGCCCGGGCGCGATCGAGACCAACATCGACGAGAACACCGAACAGCGTGGAGCTGACGAGAGCGGTATTCCCGTCAAATGGCCCGAAGGCGATATCCCGGTCTCGCATGGCGAACCCGGGACTGTCGACGAGGTGGCTGACGCGATCCTTTTTCTCGCCTCATCGAAGGCGCGGCACATTACGGGTGTCCCGCTGTGGATCGACGGTGGGCAAGGCCTCTTGCGTTAAGCCCGTGGCGCGGTCTTCGCCTGTGGAACAGAAAGCGGCTTCGGGCCTTTTCCTGTGATCAGGGAGAACGGACATGAAGCACAAACTTCTGGCAGACGATGCAGGCGAACGCACGTTCATCCTGGTTCTTGATGAGGGCGATGAAGCTTTCGGGTGCATTACCGCCTTTGCCGAAAGGGAAGGGGTGACCGCGGCATCGATTACCGCGATCGGCGCCTTCCGTGTGGCCACCATCGCCTTCTTCGAATTCCAGACGAAGACTTACCGAAAGATACCTGTCGAGGTTCAATCGGAAGTGCTCAGCATGCTGGGAGACGTGGCGGTCGATGACGCGGGCAAGGCGAGCTTGCACCTGCATGTCGTGCTCGGATTTGAGGACGCAAGCACGAAGGGAGGTCATTTTCTGGAAGGCTACGTCCGCCCCACCCTGGAGGTCGTGCTGCGCGAAACGCCGGTCAAATTGCGGCGGCGGCATCGGGCCGATCTCGGCATGGCGCTGATCGACGTCGGTTAGCAAACGGATTGGGAGGCTGTCATGGACAATAAGGACAGATTGATCCTGGCGCTTGCAGCACTGCTTCGTGCCGAGCGTGAAACGCGCGGCGCGCTGATGGAAGCTCTGGAGGAAGATTCGATTTCGCGCGAAACGCTGCTTGCCATCCTCTCCGACCCCATCCCGATCGTCACGCAGGAGGATATCGCGTTCGCCGAGCGTTTCGCCTTGTCGAAACATTTGCCGCTCGAAAGGAAAGACTGATGGCGCCGCGTGCGTTCTGGAAAGGCTACCTCAAGCTCTCGCTGGTGACCTGCCCGGTTGCGATGTCGCCGGCGATTTCGCAGGAAGACAAGGTGCGTTTTCGCACGCTCAACGGCAAGACAGGTAATCCCGTCGTCAGCCGCTATGTGGATGCGGTCACCGGCAGGGCGGTGAACGAGGACGAGGAGGTGAAGGGTTATCCGCGCGGCGAGGATGATTATGTCATGCTGGAGGATGACGAGATCGAGGCGGTGGCGCTGGAAAGCACCCGTACCATCGACATCGAGACCTTCGTGCCGCGTGAGAGCATCGAATGGATCTGGTACGATTCTCCGCATTTCCTGGTGCCGAGAGACACGGTCGGCGAGGAGGCTTTTTCCGTTATCCGCGAAGCCATGACCTCAACGGGCACGGTGGGCATTTCGCGGTTGGTGCTCTACCGCCGCGAGCGGGCCGTGATGCTGGAACCGCGCGGAAAGGGAATTGTGCTGTGGACGCTGCGCTACGGTGACGAAGTGCGTAGCGAAGAGGACTATTTCGCCGGTCTAAAACAGACAAAACCGGATTCTAAGGCGTTGGCGCTGGTCAAGACGCTGATTTCGGAGCGCACCCAAAAATGGGATCCGAAGATGGCGGACGATCCGGTGCAGGACCGGCTGCTCGATATCATCGCGGCGAAGAAGAAGGGCCGAAAGCGCCCTCCCAAGGCCAAAACACCACCGCCGACGGCGGGCAATGTCATCAACATCATGGATGCCTTGCGCCGGAGCATCAAGGCGGAAAGCAAGGGCAAGTAATCAGCCTTTCGCCTTAGCAGCCTTCAGCGGCACTGCCGCCTTGCGGAAATCTGCCCAGGGATCGGCGCTCAGCGCCTGAAGGCGTGCCGGTGTATTTTTGACGGTGAAATAGGCCGGGCCGATGTCGGCGCTGAGCTCTTCCCAGGCGAGCGGCATGGACACTGCCGCGCCCGGACGGGCGCGGGTGGAATAGGGCGCCACCGCCGTCATGCCGCGCTGGTTGCGCAGGTAATCGATGAGGATCTTTCCGCGCCGCTTCGACTTCGTGATGGTCGAAACATATTTGTCGGGGCTGTCCTTGGCCATCGCATCGGCGATGGCCTTGCAGAAGGCCTTGACCGCCGGCCAGCGGGCGGAGGGTTTCAAGGGTGCGCAGACATGCAGGCCCTTGCCGCCGGATGTCTTGACGAAGGCCTCCAATCCGGCTGCCTCCAGGCGCCTGCGTGTTTCCTCGGCCGCGTCGATGATGGCCTGCCACTCCACGCCCTCGCCGGGGTCAAGGTCCATGATGATGCGGTCCGGCCGCTCCCAGTCGTTGAGCGTCGAGCCCCAAGGGTGAATTTCCAGAGCGGCGGACTGAACAAGGCTTACTAAGCCGTCGAGATCCTCGATCGCGACGTAGGGCTCATCGTCCTTGTTCGCAGGATCTTGCACCTCGATGATCTTGGCGGTCATGCCTTTCCAGGCGTGTTTTTGGAAGAAGGTCTGGCCCTCGATGCCGGTTGGCGCGCGCAAAAGCGCGAGCGGCCGGCCGACGATATGCGGGGCGATGTAGCGCCAGACCTCGGTGTAGTAGTCCGCAAGCCCTTCCTTGGTGACGCCCTCGTCGGGCCAGTAGACCCGGTCCGGGTGTGTGAGGCGCACGGTGCGGCGGGGTGGTTTTTCGGCTTTCGGTGCGGCGCCAGTCTTTGACTTCGGCATCTCGGCAACGACCTCCTTTGCGGGCTTGTCCTCCCTCAGGCCGCGGAAGGAAGCATGGCGCAAATGCCCGTCACCCGTCCAGGCGCGAAACTCCACTTCGGCAACCAGTTCCGGCCGCACGTAACGCGCCTGGCGGGCTTCCTCGGCCGTCAGCTTGCGGCCGAAGGGACTCTCGTCGGTGCGCATGCGCGAGAGGCGCTTGAACAGATCGGCGGCGACGGGGGCGGAAAAGCCGGTGCCGACACGGCCGACGGGCTCGAGCTTGCCGTTCCTGTAGACGCCGAGCACGAGCGAGCCGATGGCCTGGCGCGAGACGGTGGATGGCGCGTAGCCGCCGATGACGAATTCCTGCCGGGCCGAGCATTTTGACTTTATCCAGCTCTTGCTGCGGCCTTCGCGATAGGGCGCGTCCCGCAACTTGGAGACGACGCCCTCAAGGCTGAGGCGGCAGGCATGGCGCAGCACGAGCGCTCCGTTCTCGTCGAAATGGCCGCTGTAGCGCAGGATGCCCTGCATTCCCGGCACGAGCTTTTCCAGCAGCGCCTTGCGCGCTTCCAGCGGCAGGCGGGTCAGGTCGTAGCCGCCAAGATGGAGGAGATCGAAGAGATAGAAAGTGAAGCGGTCGTCGCGCCCCGCGCTGAGATCGGCCTGAAGGGCGGAAAAGTCGGATGCGCCGGCGACCGTCTCGACGACGAGCTCGCCGTCGATCAGCGCCGTGCCGACGGGAAGGGCGGCGAGGGCGGAGACCACGGCCTTGCCGAACTTCTTCGTCCAGTCCAGCCCGCTGCGGGTCAAGAGCTTGACGCGGCCGGCCTCGATGCGGGCCTGCAGCCGGTAGCCATCGAACTTGATCTCGTGCAGCCAACGCTCGCCGGCTGGCGGCGAAGTCGCGAGCGTTGCCAGTGTTGGCGGAAGGAAGCCCGGCAGCTTCGCCTTGCGTGCGCCCTTGATGCCGGAGGGATCGGGTGCTTCGACGGTCGCCTCTTCCTGTTTTCTTTCCTTCGCTTTCCTCGACAATTTTCGGATGCGGCCAGTCTTCGAGGACCAGCCCGGTTCTTCTCCGGCGACGTCTTCGATATCCCGGCCCGTCTTGACGGATTCCGGGCGTTCGTCGAGCAGGTCGTCTTCGCCCTCCACCGCAGCGAACTCGTCGTCACCCTTGATCAGCAGCCAGTTCTCACGCTTCTCGCCGGGTTTGCCGTGCATGCGAACGAGATGCCATCGGCCATGCAGTTTTTCGCCGTCGAGCGTGAATTCCATGTGGCCCTTGGCATAGGCTTTCCGCGCGTCACCGATCGGCTCCCAGGTGCCACGGTCCCAGACGATGACGGTGCCACCGCCATATTCGCCCTTGGGGATCGTGCCCTCGAAATCGCCATAGGCGAGCGGATGGTCCTCCACATGCACTGCCAGACGTTTTTCGCTCGGCACCAGACTTGGGCCGCGTGTCACTGCCCAGCTCTTAAGCACGCCATCCATTTCGAGCCGGAAATCGTAGTGCAGTCGCGTCGCGTCGTGCTTCTGGATGACGAAGCTGTGGCCGCTCTTGCGCGCCTTGCGGCCGCGCGGCTCGGAGGTGGACTTGAAGTTCCGTTTCTGCCGGTAGGTGTCGAGCGTCGCCATGCTCATCCTGCCTTGCGGCGGCCTGCGGCCGTCTTGCCTGTTGCCGCAGTTTTCTTCGCCCTGCGCTTGGCGGGTGTTTTGTCCTTCCCTGCACTCTGACGCAGGGCCTCCAAAAGATCGATGACCTTGCCCTCTGGCTTCGGTCGCGTGGTCTTAATCTTGCGGCCCTCGATCTTGGCCTTCACCACTTCGGCCAGGGCCGCGTCATAGCGGTCGTCAAATTTCTTGGGGTCAAAGCGGCCGCTCTTGGTCTTGATGATATGTTCGGCAAGTTCCAGCATCTCGCCGTTGAGCTTGAGGTCGGGTATGTCCGAAAATGTCTCCTCGGCCGAGCGAACCTCGTAATCGTAGTTGAGAGTGGTCGCGATGAGGCCCTCTCCCTGCGGGCGTATCAGGAGGGTGCGGACCCGGCGGAAGAGCACGGTTTCAGCCACGGCTGCCACCTTTGCAGTCTTCATGCCCTCGCGGATGAGTGCGAAGGCCTCGGCGCCATGCCGGTCCGATGGTGTGAGATAATAGGGTTTGTCGAAATAGAGGTCGTCGATATCGTCGCGAGCGATGAAGGCCTCGATCTCCAGCGTCTTGTCACTCTCAGGAACGGCAGCGGCGATTTCCTCGGGATCGAGCGCGATATAGTCGTTCTCGCCCGCCTCATAGCCCTTCACCTGGTCCTCCCGCTCCACGACCTTGCCCGTCTCGCTGTCGACGAACTCCCGGTGCAGCCGATGGCCAGTCTTGCGGTTGAGCATGTGGAAGGCGATACGTTCGCTGGTCGAGGCGGCGGTATGAAGGGTGACCGGGCACACCAATTCGCCCACCCTCAGGAAGCCTTTCCAGTTCGCTCTCGGTGCCACGCTCGTTCTCCCGCTTCAAAGCGAAGGCAATGCGGGCAGTCGCCAAATGTTCCGATGCCAGTGAGAAGCGCGGAACCAAAGCCGATGCCGCGAATTTCCGCGCTGCAGAGGCAAACCAGACAAGGCGGCAGAGAGTGCGAAACGAATTGGACACGTTGCTCGTTCCCGATATCGATATCAGTGCCCCGATCATCAGGCCCGGAGAGAATGCCTGGAGCACGGCGACGGCCGACCGCCTCGCCGTGCTCGTCGATGGACAGGCCTATTTCAATGTACTGGAAGGCGTTCTGGAACAGGCGCGCCGGGAAGTCTGGATCGTCGGTTGGGATTTCAATCCAGATATTCCGATGCAACCCGGAGTGCCGCAGTCCCTGACGCTCGGCGCTTTTTTGCTGCGGCTCGTGGAGGAGCGGCCGGAGCTGACCGTCCGGGTGCTCGTCTGGGCCATGGGGCCGGTCTATTCCGGCAAATCGCTGAAAATGTTTCGCAAGCGGCGCTGGTCCTCCCATCCGCGCATCGTGCTCGCCTTCGATAGCCGCCATCCGATCCGCGGCTCGCATCACCAGAAGCTCGTCGTCGTCGACGATACGGTCGCCTTCGTCGGCGGTATCGATCTCACAGCCAAGCGTTGGGATACTAGCGATCACCTTGTCGACGATCCCAGGCGCAAGCTTCCCTCTGGCAAGCCTTATGAACCGGTGCACGACATGCAGGTGGCGCTTGAGGGCGATGCGGCGCGTCTTGCGGGAGATATCGCCCGCCGCCGCTGGCTTTTTGCTACGGACGTGACCGTTCCGGCGGTGGCGTCTCAGACGCAAATCTGTCTCAAAGGCACGACAGATATGATGACGAACGTCGAGGTCGCCTTCGCACGCACGGAGCCTGCCGTTCGTGGACACGCCGCCGTAACCGAGGCAATGGACCTGACAGTCGCGGCGCTCAAGGCGGCACGGCGCCATATCTATATCGAGAGTCAGTATTTCGCGTCAAACCGGGTCTGCGACGTGCTGTGCGCGCGGCTTGCCGAGCCGAATGGGCCGGAGGTGGTCGTCATTTCGACGCTGAGTTCGCACGGCACCATCGAGCGCCTCGTGCTCGGCGCGAACCGCGACCGCTTCATCCGCCGCCTCAGCCAGTGTGACAAACACGGTCGCATGCGCGCCTTCTACCCTGTCGTGCCGAAGCCCGATGGAACGGAACAGGAGATTGTTATCCACTCCAAGCTGGTGATCGTCGACGACACCTTCCTGCGTGTCGGCTCGTCCAACCTCAACCAGCGCAGCGAGGGGCTGGATACCGAGCTCGATATTGCAATTGAAGCCCGTTCCGATGCCGAGCGCGGTGGCATTCTCGCGCTGCGGGACCGTCTGCTTGCCGAGCACCTCGATATCGATCCGGCCATCTTCGCTTGCGCGGTTCGCGCGCAAGGCATGTTGGGTCGGACGATCGATGCGCTCAACACCCGTGAGCGCGGGTTGCGGCCTTTCCGCGATGCGGGGGGCAAGGGAGCGGTTGCGCCGGTCGTGGGAACCGGCCTTGTGGACCCTGTCGCCCCCTGGTGGCCATTCTCGGCCTTGGCCGGCGCGGTGCAAAGCTTCTTGAGCCGTCAGCTTGCGCCCTTGCGCAAACCGGCGTCGGTGCTTGATCCCAGAAAAGTCTCGTTGGCGAGCAGCGAGAGCAGCCCGAGCGGAAGCGGAATAAAGAAATAGATGACGCGGAAGGCGATCATCGCACCGATGGAGGCTGATCCGCCGAGCAGGAAACCGACTGTCGCTTCCAGCACACCGAGCCCGCCGGGCACATGGCTCACCAGTGCCGTAAGATTGCCCACCACGTAGGCGGCGGTCGTTTCCATGTAGCTGGCTTCTCCGTTCAGAAGCTGGTGTAGACAGGCGGCGACAAAGGCGAAGTTGACCGTACCGATGAGGATCTGCAGCGCCGCGAGGTGCAGCGGCGGCAGTGCGAAACGCCAGCTACGAATCCTCAGCTCACCGCGCAGGAAAGCGGCAAGCGCCAGATAGGTAGCTCCGAGCGCAAGGCAGACCATGCCCAGCGTGGCGGATGCGGTGGTTCCGAGCCCGGCGATCTTTCCCGCGGTGCCGGGAAGCAGGATGAGGCAGAACCCGGCCAGCGTGATCAGCCCGAGCCCGACGGTCGCACCGCAAAAAACGATCAGCTTGGCGATCTCCTCGTTATCGAGACCCCAACGAGAATAGAAACGGTAACGCACCGCGCCGCTGCTGAGCGCCGCGACGCCCACATTGTGGCCGATGGCAAGGCTGGTGAAGGAGGCGAGCGCGGCGCGCGGATAGGAAAGCGGCTTGCCGACATAGCGCAGCGCCAGAAAGTCGAAGACCGTGAGGCAGAGATAGGAGCAGGCCGCGAAGGCGAGCGCCAGGGCGAAGTTTCCCTTGGGAATGGCGGAGAGGGAGGTGCGGATATCGCCCCAGGAATATTGCGCCAGCGTCCGGTAGATCAACAATCCCGCGGCGAGTGCCGCAAGGGCGACGAGCGCGTGGAGGATATGGGTTCGTTTCATGTGGCGCATCCTTCCCGGTCAGTCGAAGCGGAACGAAAACGGAGCTTTTGTGTTCCCGAAACGTCAGAAACGACGAGAGGAAGGCATGGGCAGGCAGCTGAGGATCATGACGTACAATGTGCACAGTTGCTTCGGCACGGATCGGAAACTCGATCCCGGGCGCATCGCCGAGGTCATAGCCGAATGTGAGCCCGATATCGTTGCTTTGCAGGAGGTGGACGTCGCGCGGGCGCGCAGCGGCGGGGTCGATCAAGCGCAGACCATCGCCAACCATCTCAGCATGGCCTCGCACTTCCATCCCGCGCTGCACCTAGAGGAGGAGCGTTATGGCGACGCGCTGCTGACGGCGCTGCCGACACGTCTCGTCAAGGCCGATGGGCTTCCCTCGCGCGGCGAGCCGCGGGGCGCCCTGTGGGTGGAGGTGCCCGTCGGTGACGTAGTACTACAGATTTTCGTCACCCATCTTGGCCTGCTTGGCGCCGAACGTGTACGCCAGACCGAAGCTCTGATCGGGCCGGGATGGCTGGGGGCGCCGATGGCGGAGGATGCGCGCGTCATCCTTGCCGGTGATTTCAACGCGGTCTCGCGCTCGCCGTCCTATCGCATGCTCGCGCGGCGCTTTCGGGATGTGCAGATAGATGCCGGCGGCCGGCCCGTCTCAACCTTTCCCTCCCGCCTGCCGCTGCTGCGCATCGACCATATCTTCATCGGTGAGGGGATTTCCGTTCGCCGGACCTTCGTCCACGACACACCACTCGCCCGCCGGGCATCCGACCACCTGCCGCTCTGTGCGGACCTGGAGATCGCGTGATGCGGCACAATGGGCCTTTCATCGCAACAGCCGCTTGGTCGATCCCCAAGACGGTCGCGGGCCGTTTTCCAAAGACGGGCAGTGGCCTCGAACGCTATGCCGCCGTCTTCAACGGCGTCGAGATCAACTCGACCTTCTATCGCCATCACCAGAAGAAGACGTTCGTGCGCTGGGCAAGTGCGGTGCTAGCGCATTTTCTTTTCGCAGTGAAAATACCGCGCGATATCACGCATGAGGCGCGCCTACGGAACATCGGCCCGCTCTTCGATGTATTCGTGGACGAGATTTCTGTGCTGGAGGGAAAACTTGGCCCTTTGCTGTGCCAATTGCCGCCGAGCCTCAGATTCGACGCCGCCGAAGCCGAAGAGGCTTTCTCGGCCATGCGCCGCATTTTTACCGGCCCGCTCGTGCTCGAGCCTCGCCATAAAAGCTGGGCGTCCGCACCCGCCCGCGTGCTTCTTCAGAAATACGCTATCGGTCGTGTTCTGGCCGATCCGCGCCCGTATGGCCCGTATCCGATTTTCGTGAGGCGCCGGAATATGTCCCGTTGCACGGCACGACCCAAATTAATCACTCCAGCTACGACGATGCCGACATCCGTCGCATCGCCGATCAATTCGGTGCGGAGAGCTGGTGCGTCTTCGACAACACGGCCTCGGGCGCCGCCATCGAAAGTGCACTGGTGATGCGGGATTACATGGCGGGCCGGCGGGATGGATGAACATTTCTTTGCGCGCGACGTGGTTGCCGTCGCTGCCGATCTTCTCGGCGCGCGTCTGCTGGTCGATGGCGTCGGCGGGCTCATCGTTGAAACGGAAGCCTATAGGCAGGACGACGAGGCATCACACAGTTTTCGCGGGCATACGACTTGGAACGCGGCGATGTTCGGGGCGCCGGGACGGGCCTACGTCTATCGCTCCTATGGCCTGCACTGGTGCTTCAATATCGTGTGCGAGCGCGGCAGCGCCGTGCTCATTCGCGCGCTCGAACCGACACACGGGCTGGAGACGATGATGGCGCGGCGGGCAGTCGGCGAGGCACGCAAGCTGTGTGCTGGGCCGGGCAATCTGTGCAAGGCGCTGGCCATCACCGGGGAAATGAACGGGTTGTCGGTTCTTGCCGATCCTTTTTCCCTGGAGGCTTCCTCCGACGTGCCTGCTTTGATAAGTGGTGTGCGTATCGGCATCACCAAGGCTGCCGAGCGCCCATGGCGCTTCGCCGTCAGGGGATCGCGTTATCTGAGCCGCCCGACTTGAGCCACGCTCCTACGATTCCACGATATCAAGCTCGGCGGTGAAAGTCGTTCCATCACTTCCGTCGAAGGTGTGGGTGCCGTTCAACTGATTGACGACGCCTCTGATCAGGCGGCTTCCCATGCCCTGTTGCATGGTCTGCGGATCGAAGCCGACGCCGTTGTCTCGCACCGTGAGGCGGGCGCGGCGCTCCCCGATTGACTTGAGCGCGATGGAAATTCTTCCCTCGCGGCCATCGGTAAAGGCATATTTCAGGATATTGGTCAGAAGTTCGCTGATCAGCAAAGCGAGTGGGGTCGCATTGTCGGTGGAGACGGCGATCTCGTCGATGTCGTAGTCCACGGTAACGGCAGCGCCATAGGCGCTTACAAGCTTCTCGACAACGGAGGCTATGAGGTCCCGTGCGCAGAGGCGGGAGAATTCGTCGTGCCGGTAGATCTGCTCGTGCACCGCGACCATGGAGGAGATGCGGTCAGCAAGCGACCGCTGGATTTCCGCTGGCAGACGCTGAAGCTGGATGATGCTCTGGACGGCCTGCAGGTTGTTCTTGACGCGATGGTGTATCTCGCGAAGGAGCAGCTGGTTTTCCGCGATGGCATTTTGCAGCAATTGGGACTGGGCGGCTTCGCGCCGCCGCAGATGACGAATCCACTGGCCGGCGGCCAGCAGGCTGACGCTGGCGAGGACCAGTACCGAGATTGCTACCGTCACATCCCGCCAGAATCGCTGGATGCCGAAATCGTGGTCAGCCGAAGCGAGCGCGATCAGCCGGGTACCGTCGACAGTTCGATAGGCGACGATGCGGTGGGCGCCATCGACCGGCGAGATGGCCTCGTAGGTGCCATCCTGCGTGTTGATGAGGTAGTCCGTGAACAGCACGTATTTGCTCATGTCGAGCGGTCCGTCGGCGAGCGGATAGCGCGCGACGAGCTGGCCATCGGAACGCACGAAACTGACGGTGGAGTTCGGGCCGAGATTCACCGCCTCCCAGACATCGGCGAGAACCGCACCAACCTCGAAGGAAACGACGGCGGCGCCGGCGAAGCGGCCGTTTCGCTCCAGCCTGCGGCTGAAGGCAAAAATCTGTTCGCCGTTGAGGCGGCTGATCAGCAGGCTCGAAATGTGCTGTTTCGCGCCCTTCGCCAAATCCGAAAAATAGGGCCGGTCGACGATGTTGATCGGCTTCACCATGGGATCGGTCGAATAGAGGGTAGTACCCTTCTCGTCGACCACATAGGCTTTCACCTGACCAGGCAGGTCCGCGACCGCCTCATTGATGTTGCGCACGGTGGCGGAGGCCTGTGGCGTGAGGCTTTCGCCGAGCGTCTCGTCGATGCGCTGGAGGGCTTGTCGCGCGAGGGAATCGAGCAGCGAAACATTGCTTGCGACGATCTTTGAGGCTGCAATGGCCCGCTCCTCGGTGCGGCGAACGGCGTCCCGGTAGCTTGTGTTGAGCCACAGGCCGAGCATCAGGAGCAACGAGACGAACATGGCGATGATGATCATCGCAGCCGCCCTCGCCAGCGTGAAATGGATGTTCAGCCCGCGCAACACCACTATTCCCCAAGTGCGTCGGTCAACCTTAGCCGGAAGGTTGAGTTCTGTCCCGCCTTTCGTAAAGCCGACCGTGGTCGGTCATCTACCGTACCTATCGCCTCGATAGCCTGGTGTCGCCGGACATGGCCCGCTTTATGATATCTTCCAGTTGCCGCTCGCCGAAGGGCTTCGACAGGCGAAGCAGATCGGCGCGGGCCTCAGGCGGCAGTTCCGAATAGCCCGTGGCGAGCACGATCGGGATGCCCGGCCAGCGTTCCCGCACGATGTCGGCAAGTTGGGAACCGGTCATCTGCGGCATGGCCTGATCGGTGACGATGAGGTCGATGTTCCGTTCGGCGAGGAACGTAAGGGCCTTGGTACCCGAGCTGGCCTCGCAGACGCTATGGCCCATATCTTCCAGCATCATCACAGTGTTCATCAGCACAAGCGGATCGTCATCGACGGCAAGCACGCTAAGCGCATCGACCTTGTCCGGAAACGGAGGTGGTACAGTATGCTCCTCCTGCTTTTCCTCCACGCCGGCCTCAGCGATCGGGAGCCACAGTTCAGCTGTCGTGCCTGCGCCTTCGACGGAGTGAAGCACCAGCTTGCCGCTGGACTGCGCCATCAGGCCCTGCACCATGGAGAGCCCAAGCCCGGTGCCTTTGCCGACGCCCTTCGTCGTAAAGAACGGCGCGGTGGCGTTCTTCAGCGTGTCCGGGTCCATGCCATGTCCCTCATCCTGGATGTAGAGGCAGAGATAGGCTTTCTCCCGCAGCTCGGGATGGGCTTTGTGCGCATGGGTCTCCAGCCGCGCGCCGATGAGCAGGCGGCCACCCTCCGGCATTGCATCGCGTGCGTTGATCGCCAGATTGAGGAGGGCGTTCACCATCTGGTTGGGGTCGGTTCGCACCGAAGGCAGATTCAGCGGAAAATGTGTTTCGACGACGACCGCCGGGCCGATGGACCGTTGCAGCATGTCCGTCATGCCGCGAATGAGCACCCAGAGATCGACGGGTTCGAAATCCAGATCCTGACGGCGGGAAAAGGCAAGCAACCGTTGAGTCAGCGATGCTCCGCGTCGCGTCGCCTGCAAGGCATTGTCGATCAGGGACTGGGCCTCGGGCGTGGGTGAGATGCGTCGTTTCAGAAGATCGAGGCTCGCCTGAACCGCCATCAGCAGGTTGTTGAAGTCGTGGGCGACGCCGCCGGTCAGCTGGCCGAGAGCCTCCATCTTCTGCGCCTGGAAAAGCTCTTCTCTCGCCAGTTCGAGCGCCTGTTGCGCATCGCGTTTTTCCGTTATGTCGCGCGTGATCTTCGCAAAGCCGATCAGTGAACCGTCGTCGCTGCGTATAGCGTCAATGACGGCGTTGGCCCAGAAGCGTGTTCCGTCCTTCCTCAGCCGCCAGCCTTCCGACTCATACCGGCCATCCCGCCGCGCGGTTTCGAGCGCCAGCTGTGGAATGCCGGCAAGCCTGTCCTGTTCAGGAAAGAAGTTGGATAAGTGCTTGCCGATGATCTCATCCGGCCGGTAGCCCTTGATGCGTTCCGCGCCGGCATTCCAGCTCGAGACGTGACCGTCGGCATCCATCATGTAAATCGCGTAATCCGTGACGCCCTGCACGAGAAGGCGGAACTGCTGCTCCGTCTTGCGAAGCTGTTCCTCGGCCTGTTTCCTCTCTGTCAGGTCGCGGGTGATCTTCGCGAAGCCGATAAGATCGCCGCCGTTATCGCGTATGGCATCGACGATGACATGCGCCCAGAATTCGGATCCATCCTTGCGCACCCTCCAGCCTTCACCTTCAAAGCGGCCTTCTTCAGCGGCATGTTTCAAGGCCAACGAGGGAAGACCCCTGTCTCGATCGTCGGAACGGTAAAAGCGGGAGAAATGCGTGCCAAGCACCTCTTTCGCCTCATACCCCTTGAAGCGGCTCGCACCGGCATTCCAGCTGACGATATTGCCCTGCCGATCCAGCATGTAGATGGCATAATCCGTGATCGCATCAACCAGCAGCTTGTACCGGTCTTCACCGACAAGGGCCGATGCCCCATCCCCATTCATGCTGTCCCCCACCAAAGCCAACTGCATCAACGTGGAAGGTTGGGAAAGGTTCCGCGGCCCCGATACTTTTTCGTGCTCCGAAGGCCTGTGCAGCATTGGAGCCAAAGGGATTGAAACATTCCGTGTCGCCGACCGTTTCCGCCTTCTAGTTCACGGAGGAAGCGATGGATTTCACAACCTTCATGCAGAAGCGGGAGCAGGCGGCCCTTGCCTATTGCCAAGGCGAAGCGTCGGCTCTGCCACGCCGTCCAAAAAGGAGTTTTCATGACCATGCATAAGCCCGAACAAATTCGCCGACGCGCTTATGAAATCTGGCAGGCTGAAGGGTGTCCGCCACGTGGCGAGCTGCGGCATTGGCTCATCGCCGAGTCGGAGTTTGATGAGGAACACAAGCCGGCAGGTCCCTTCAGGGGATTTTCCGTGCTGGGCGAGAGAGCCGGCGGTAATGCAGGCGCTGTCGAAGCAGTGCCGGCTGCCGCCACAGATGAGGTCGTGATCACGACCGGGAAAGAGCCGGCGCGCCGGAAGATCAAGCGCACGGAAGGGCCGTAGCTTGCGCGGGACCGGTGCAGACCGGCCGCCACCGGGACGTAAAATGGCGGCCCTGCGAGGATTGGCTCTGTTCCGGTTGCGCGCATCCGCGGCAACAAATGGAACAATCGTTCACCCCTCCCGTTTGCGTTCTAGCTCGGGAGGCGTGCATGTCCGGCGAAACATCAGCCCATCTGGAAGGCAGGATCAACGCGCACCGACGGCTGCTTGTCGAACTCGTTTCGATCCTCGGCTCGATTCCCGAAGCGCGCGACGCCCTGATTGCCATGGCGCGAGATAACGAGACGGTCATCGACCATCAGGAGGATCCGGGCGTGGAGCCCGATACGGCCTTTGCCGCCCAGCAGATCGCGGATGACGAGATCAGGAGAATTCTCAAGGCTGCGATAGCGCGCCTCGAAACCATGACATGAGGATGAAACGATGGGTATGATCGACAAGATTTCCGGCTATTTCAAACAACTGGCTGGCGAAGTCACGGGTGATCAAGCGCTGCATGACCGAGGCCGCCGGGAGACAGAAGGCGCGTATCGCGAGCAGGACGATCAGGTTGTGCCGGTTGCTCCTCGCGTGATGCCGGGCGCAGATAGCGTTGTCTCGGCGCAGACTGGCCGCGAAAAAATCATTCATGCCGATGCGGTGCCGCAATTCAAGGTTTCGCAGGCGGGCCGGACCAATGACGGCGTATCCAGCGCGAAGCCGCGCGTCATCACGGGCAGCGACGATGCCACAATACATCGCACACCGCCGGGTGTGGAAACGCCCAGCCAGGACTGGTCCGTGGGTTTCGACGAAAATGCTCCGCGCCAGGATATGCCGACGCCCGTCCCCAACTATTCCGATCCTGAAGAGCTGAAGCTCTTCCGGCTGGTTCCGATCGCTTCCGCGACGGACACCAAATGGGACATTGCACCCAATCACGGCGAAGTGGTTGTGCGCGCCCGCTCGAGTGGTGATGCGCGTGTTGTGGCCGCGGAAGCCGAGCTCGACTATATGGAAATTGATGCCCTGCCAGGGGACGGCAACTCCACGACTTCTTCGAGCGCGTTTCGCAACGAAAAGCTCTACACGGTGGTTGACGAGCGTAACCCCTCATATTCGGTCGACGGACCGCGCGAGGTCGTCGCCGGCACTGTCCGCGTCGATAACATTCGCCCAACCGAGATTTGAGGAGACCGGCCGTGGCCCGCAGTCAAACCGCCCGTACAGCGGCGAAACAGCGTGATATTCAGGCAGAGGTCGCGGAGGCTGACCACAAAGGAGAGGTCGAGAAGCCGCAGGCCATGCAGGCCGGCGCGCGCCTCTATCCTGTCCCTCCCTTTCCCAAGCAGCATCAGCCTAAGCCGGGTGATGAGGCGAAGCTCGACCCACAACCGATGTACGACGCGCCCTTCTACAAGGGCTCGGAGAAGCTTAAGGGTAGGGTGGCGCTGATTACGGGCGGGGATTCCGGCATCGGACGAGCGGTTGCGGTCCTCTTTGCCCGAGAAGGTGCGGATGTCGCGATCGCCCATCTTGCGGAAGGAAACGACGCCAAGGAGACGATCGCTGCCGTGGAGGCGGAAGGGCAGCGCTGCATCGCCTTTGCCGGCGACGTCAAGGACAAGGCGTTTTGCGCCGATACGGTAAAGTGCGTGGTCAAGGATCTCGGCCGCCTCGATATTCTCGTCAACAATGCCGCCTTCCAGGTTCACAGCAGGGACATCGTCGATCTTTCCGAAGAGCATTTCGACGAGACACTGAAGACCAACCTTTACGGCTACTTCTTCATGGCGCAGGCGGCGGTACCGCATATGAAGCCCGGGTCAGCGATCATCAACACCGGCTCCGTTACCGGTCTTAAAGGGTCGAAAGACCTCTTAGACTATTCCACCACCAAGGGCGGCATTCATGCCTTTACGCGTTCGCTCGCCGGCCAGCTCGTGCCGCGCGGTATCCGTGTCAATGCCGTAGCGCCGGGACCGGTGTGGACGCCGCTCAACCCTTCGGACAAGGAGGCGGCGGACGTTGCAAAATTCGGCGCTAACACGCCGATGAAACGACCTGCCCAACCTGAGGAGTTGGCCCCGGCCTATGTCTTCCTCGCGTCGCCGCAGTGCTCCAGCTACATCACCGGCGAGGTGCTCCCCATCATTGGCGGCTATTGAGCAGCCAGGTACCAGGCCGATACCTGGAAACAACTTTCAAAGGATGTTGTCTGCGCATTGAGGCCCCCGTCGAGCGCGGGAGCCTTTGTTTGAAGTAGGGTCTTGCGCAATGAAGCGGTGGGCGGTTCCTGCATTTTTTCAACCGAACTGCCCACCCCGCGCGTTCAGGCAGCGTTGGCCTTGCCTTCGCGGTTCACCTTCGTTTCGGCGAGTTGGCTCAGCGCCTGGTCGGTTTTCATTTCTTCCGAAAGTGTCTGTTCGAGCAGCTGGGCGACATCCTTGTGCCCCAGCTGCAGGGCCCATGACTTCAGGGTGCCGTAGCGGGCGATTTCGTAGTGCTCGACGGCCTGTGCGGCTGCCAGCAGACCGGCGTCGAGCGCAGGCGATTCCTTGAATTCCTCCAGGATCTCCTGACCTTCTTCGAGGATGCCGTCGATGGCCGGACAGGTTTTGCCGCGGGCAGGCTTGCCGAGGATTTCGAACACCTGAACGAGGCGCTCGATCTGGTCTTCCGTTTCCTGCAGGTGTTTGTCAAACGCGGACTTCAACTCTTCGGCCTTGGCGCCGCGGATCATCTTCTTGAGCGCCGCGACGATCTTGCGTTCGGCGTAATAGATATCCTTGACCCCATCGCAGAAGAGGTCCTCCATTGTTTTCGTGGGCATTTCAATCTCCTCGCTTGGAATGAGCCGTTGATCAGCTCCGGTTTCATCAAGTGCTTTCCGTGATTGTTCCGGGTGCCGGACAAAGCGCTATCGGAAGCGCGCAGGCCGTTTCGTAAGATTCATCTGGATTTCAAGCCTGCTCGCAAAACGGCCGACAATGAGCACGAGCTTTCTGGTCTCCCGCTCATCGATGTTGTGCGATCGGCAGTACGCGATGACGTCGAACACTTTGACGGATGGTTTCGAACGCTTCTTGTCGAGATGTTGCATGACGTCGCTCCCCCGCTGGTGGTGTCACGCAAATGAATTGGGGAAGGGGATGTTCCTGCCGGCTGAGTATTTGTACGGAACCGTACATTTTCCGGCTTCTGTCCAACCGAAAGGTGCTGCAATTCGGCGGGTCGGTACGGTTTCGTACGGAGCCGGCATAAGCCGGCACACCGCTTCATCTCGCCTCTTCGTCGTGACACATTCCGCTCTCCCGCAAGGGAGGGCGCAGTTGCCGTTTGGCGATTGGGCGGAGGCCTCAAGTCCTTCGTTGCCAAAGCTCCCCCGAGCGTTGGCCGCCCTATCCTTTGCGCGGCGTGCTCGGTTACGGAACGTTTGCCCCGCTTTGCCATTGTCTTCTCAATCCGGGAGGCGGCAATGGAACGGTATTATTTCAAGATCCAGGATCAGGACGGCGTACTGCAGCCTGATCGCGGTTTCGAATTCGCGGATATGGAAAAGGCCAAGGACGAGGCAAGGACGCTTCTTGCCGAGATGGCCATCGATGGTTTGCCGAATGAGCCGGTGGACAGTATTTCCGTCGAATTGCAGGATGCCAACCGCGTGCCCATCGTCACCTTCCGGCTGGTTCTCGAAGCGATCCCGCACGGCGCCCAGGAGGTGTGACAGCGGGGGCAGGCCCTTTCGCCGACGCGGTCACTCACCGCAGGCGAAAACCGGCGTGGCATCTTCGCGGCCCATGCCGACCAGCGCACACATTTCCGTTCCTCTGTCCGCTTCCGTACCGACGCCAGACTCTGGGTTGTCTCGCCGATTTTATGGTCATAGATGGACAGCCATTGACTTTAGGAAGACCGAAGCCTCTGGCGGATATGCGGTCGCTTAACCGCATGGGATCGTTGGATGGATGACGTATGGCAGGGCAGGTTTCGAAACACCCTGTTACGGCGTTTAGCGGAAGCGAGCCTGCAGCGGTTCGCCGCGCAATTGGAGTGCGTCGATCTCCCCCGTTCGTATCAGCTGTCTTGTCCCCATCAGCCGATGGAACACGCCTATTTCTTCGAGAGCGGCATTGCATCCGTCGTCATCCGCTCGCCGGAGGGGCAGCGTAGCGAAATCGGGATCATCGGAAGGGACGGCATGTGTCCGGTATCGGCGGTCCTTGATGTCGACGCCGACCCATTCTCTATCCACATGCAGATGCAAGGCCAGGCTTACCGTCTTCCCGTTGCAGACTTAAAAGCGGTTTTGACGGAAGATCGCGAGGTTCAAAGGCTGCTTGCGCGCTACACGCAGGCACTGGCTGTCCAGCAGGCCTATACCGCGCTTTCCAATGCCGTGCACCATATCGACGAACGGCTCGCCCGATGGATATTGATGTGCCACGACCGGGTGGACGGTTCGGATATCAGCCTGACGCACGAATTCATGTCGATCATGCTCGCCGTGCGACGCCCCAGCGTGACGACGGCGCTTCATGTGCTGGAGGGCAAGAAGCTCATCTACTCCGAGCGCGGCGTCGTCAGCGTGCGTAACCGGGCTGGCCTGGAAGCCTTTGCGCGCGACGCTTATGGCGAATGCGAAAAGGAATACGAGCGGCTCATCGGCGCCGTCGTCTCGCGGCCGGCTAGCTGATCGCTTCCTTGAAGGGCACCTGCGCCATCAGCTCCCCCCGTTCATCGACGATTTCGAAGAGACGCGTTTCATCGACGTGCCCCTTTCGCAAATCCTCGGCCAGAATCTCGCGCGCTGCAAGACGGGCCTCAGCGAGGGCGGCGTCCAGCGTATCGAAATCCGCACCCTCCCGGTCTTCGATCCGTTCCGTTCGGCTGCAGATGTGGAAGAAGTAGTGGGTCATGGATCGCCTCGCAGCGTCATTGCTCCCATAGGGACTGGCGAAGCCGCCAAGTGTTCCATTTTCTTTCCAGTCCCATCTGTACGCTATCGTACGGCAACCTCCGCGGGCCCGTCTCGTTTCCTTCGAAATGGAGGAATGAATGGACGCCTTGGTATCCGAACCCGTTTCTCAGACGGTCTACGCCGGCATAGAAGCCCAGCTGCCCGCGCTGAGGCGCTTCGCCCAGCAGTTGACCCGTTCGGCGAGCGACCGGGAGGACCTGATCCAGGAAACGGTGATGCGGGCGCTTCGGTCCTCGCATCAGTTTCACCCCAATACAAAACTCCGCTCGTGGCTCTTCACGATCATGCGCAATAGCTTCAACACAGAATATCGCCGCCGCTGCCGGGAGCCTGTCGGACTGGACGACGGCCTGCTAGAGCGGGCGAGCATCATGCCGCCGCAGGAATGGGCGGTTCGCCGCAGCGAACTGCGCTGCGCCCTGCGTCGCCTTCCGCCGCGCTCGCGCCGTACGTTGCTGCTCGTGGCGATGGGCGTTAGCTACATCGATACCGCACGGCTGTGCGACTGCGAGATCGGCACGGTGAAAAGCAGGGTCAACCGTGCGCGCAAGATGCTCGAAGACGACATCGGCCGCCCCGGGGCGCAATGACGAAATAGCGGCGCGGTCGCGGCTGTTCTCTGGAACAAAGGCCGGTCTGAGCGGTTGGCTGTCATCATTCCCAGATCAAACCGCGGAGCAAGACGATGGCCGATCGCAAGACAGTATCTCGTAAGGAGGATTTTCGAGACTACGAGGAGCGGGACACTCGTGACGGCTGGCCCTATCCGGACGATGACGATGCACGTCGAGCCGCGCACAACTTGCCTTACGCAAGCCCCGGCGCTGATCTGGATCAGCTGGACAACGAGGGTGTCGCGATCGCGCGTGATCCCGCCGCGCGGGACGTCAACGGCGCGCCACTGTCGTTTGCAGATGAAACGGGCGATTTCATCGGCGACGACGATCTCGAGGCGCGCATCATGGAGGCGCTCGAAGACGACGACAGGGTCGATCTTGCAACGCTTGAGCTCACGATCCGCGACGGCGTCGCGGTGCTCGACGGCGCCGTCGATAGTGAAGAGGACCGCCGCCACCTCATCGGCTTCCTGCGCCGTGTGAAAGGGGTGCGTGACGTCGAGGCTGGCGGGCCTCTTGCGCGGGGTGTGGACAGCCATTTGCCTCGCGACGTGACGGATTGAAGTTTCTCCGTACGATTTCGTACCATGATACCGCTTTGAATCGCACCTATACGGACCTAGACTCATGCCTGTCGCACAGAGGAGGCGGGCGTGGGCAGCTACACTTCCAAGGGGACTTTCGAGCCGGACGAATTGGGCGCATTGAAGTCGGTCTTCGATGAACTCACCTCGCAACCCTGGTTCGATGCGTCGGAGGAGGCGAGGGAGAGCTTTGCCAAGTATCTCTTCGAGACATTCCCCGCCGTCACGTTCGACCCCGTTAAGCATCGCTCCATCATCGAGGCCTCTGCCCGCATGTTCTACACGCGGGATAGCGCCTAGCGCTCTGTTCTGAACCATCGCTCCATTGCCGCGTTGCAAACCTGATCTCTGAAGAAGAGGAGAAGGTGCAATGTCCGATGACAGCACGAAAACCATGTGGGCAACATTCGCGACCCGAGAGGCCGCCGACCGCGCCGTCGAGCATCTCGTACAGCAATGCGGAATTGCCCGTACCGATGTGTTCGAGGAGCCCGATACGGAGGAAAATACGGCTGGCACAGCGCCTTCCGGCGGTGACGCCACCCGCGCCGACGCGCCGCTCCACGGCGAAATCCGCGTTTCCGCCGATATCGCGCGTTTCGATCTTCTCAAGGCCGAACAGGCCTTCCGCCATGCCGGCGCGCGCAATGTCAAGGCGCAATAGGGGCCGGTAAAACCAGTAAGGAGTTTCCCATGGCTATTATTCCGACCGAACCCGGCCCCGGCCCGAATCCGGTTCCCGACCTGCCGCCCATTGGCGAGCCAAGCCCGCCGATCAAGGAGCCGGAGCCCGAGTACCTGCCCGATGAGGAGCCCAATCCGAACCCCGACGAGAACGACGAACCGGCCAAACAGACTGGCCTTCGCTGACCTGGAAAGCCCGTTGGGCCTCGCCGAATGAAACAGGTCGGCGGGGCACGTTTGTCCTATGGGCTGGACGGTGTTGCTGCCGGCTCGCGCCAAGTGAAAAATCCGGCATCAGCCTGAAGTTATTTTAAGAAATCTCAAAAGCAACGCGGAACCAAACGCCCGTATCCCGGTTTGCTCCTTGCCTTCAACGGCTGAACACGAGGAGACATCATGAAAAAGCTTTTGCTCGCCGCTGCATTTGTCGGCGCATCGACCCTTGGCGCCTTCGCCCAGAGCTCCACGGCCCCTGCCACCGATGGCGACACCCCGGCGATCGCGACCCCGGACGACAAGAACGCCACTGCGCCGGTCGAAGGCGCAAACAGCTTCACCGAGGAACAGGCCAGGGAGCGCATCGTCGAAGCGGGCTATGCCGACGTCACCGGGCTCGCGCTCGACGACAAGGGCGTCTGGCGCGGTACCGCGATGAAGGACGGAAAGTCCGTCAACGTCGCGCTCGACTACCAGGGTAACATCGTCGCCAACTAAGAGGATATTTCCATGAAAAAAACCGCTACCGGACTTTTTGACGACTACTCCGATGCACGCGCCGCTGTCCGCGCCCTCGAAGCAAGGGGTATCCCCTCGGATGACATCAGCATCGTCTCGAACAACGTGGACGAACGGCAGACCGGTGACACGAATGCCGCCGAAGGCGCCGGAACGGGTGCCGGGATCGGTGCAGCCGTCGGCGGCGTCGGTGGCCTCCTGACCGGCCTTGGCATTATGGCCATACCGGGTGTCGGTCCGGTGGTCGCCGCCGGCTGGCTTGCCGCAACCGCGGCCGGCGCTGCCGCAGGTGCGGTCGCGGGGGGCGCGGCAGGCGGCATCATCGGTGCAATGACGGAATCCGGCGTGCCGGAGGAGCATGCCCATGTCTATGCGGAAGGCGTGCGCCGCGGCGGCACGCTTGTAACCGCCCGGGTCGAGGAGAACCTCTATGCGGAAGCCGAGGCGGTTCTGCGCCAGTCGAACTGGGTCGATCCGGTCGAGCGGCGCGCGGCCTATACCGAACAGGGTTGGACGCGCTTCGACGAAACGCTCGATCCCTACGGACCCGCAGAAATCGAGCAGGAGCGTCTGCGTTATCGGCGCTGATTGCAAACCGTATTTCTCGGTTTGAAGAAGGCCGGTCCGCGAGCTGCGGACCGGCCATCCTTATATCCCGTCGATCAGTGTGCCCGGTTCTTGCCCGCCCTTGCCAGGGCGGCGAGAAGGCGTAAATTCGTTCCATTATCTCTGGAAGCCGGACGCGCCGAAACAAGCCTCGGCCAGAAACTGGAGGCGTGAACATGACCGCCCCATTGCGCTCAGCGCCCCTCAACAATCTCCTGCAGCTTCTGCCGGAAATCGATTTCCAGATGCTGGCGCCGGATCTGACACACAATGTCTTTCCAAAGGGCACGCCACTGGCGCATCGTGACAAGCCGATCGACGCAGTGCATTTCCTGACCTCCGGTATAGGGTCTGTGGTGATCATGACGCCGCTCGGGCGGCGCGCAGAAGCCGGTATCTTCGGCTTCGACGGATATATCCCGACTGCCGCGGTCACCGGTGCGCGGATCAGTTCCTACGACGTCACGGTTCAGCTCGATGCCGAAGGCTACAGCATGGAGTTCGATGATTTCCGTCGCTGGATGGACCAGAGCAAACCTTTCGTGCAAATCATGAACCGGTCGATGGAGGGGTTCGCCGTTCAACTGGCGCACACGGCGGTCTCGAACGCGGTGCATGACGTCAACGCGCGCCTCGCCCGCTGGCTTCTCATGTGCCACGACCGCTCCCGCAGCGATGAGATGGCCGTAACGCACGAACTCCTCTCGGTGCTCCTCGGCGTCAGGCGCCCCAGTGTGACGACCGCGCTCCACGTCCTGGAAGGCGAAGGCCTCATCCGCTCACTGCGGGGCAGTGTCGTCATCCGCGATCGCTTGGCCCTCGAGGCTTTCGCACATGATTGCTATGGTCGACCCGAAGCGGAATATCGGCGTTTGATGAGTGATTTATCGTCGGAAAAGGTGAAGTGACAAGCAATCCGGAGGAGAGTTCGTTTAGATTATGAGCTAGTGCAAATTTGCAACGCGTTTTGCGGACGTTCGGCCCGCAGTCATCTCTTGCCATGGGCCGGCCTAAATCTGGCGTACTACGCCCTGCTTTGCATTGCCGCGCTGGCGAAGAGCAAGACCAATCGCCGGCATAGCTTGTTCTTGCGCTATCCTGTTTGTCGTGGGCGCAACAGCAATCTTTGCGTGAGTGAATATTCATAGCCGGATCGAGCGCGCAAAGATTCTGCAGTTGCCCGTGAACGCTCCGGCCAGAAGTCGGATCATGGGGATTGGCGGGCCGGCCCCGTCGAACAGCTACCGCGACCTATTTGCAGTTTAAGATCGATGTGTTCTGGAGGTATGGCAGGGGCATCGGTTCGTATCTCTTCAACGCTTTATATGCGTATATCCTTTTGCTGATCCAATTGCGGCGGACTGACGCGAAGCAGCGAAGATTATAGCCGCAGTAGCGTCTTGATAGCCCGTCGCTCGTCCATGGCGCGATAGCCCTCGGCGACGTCCTGCAAGGGGAGTTTGAGGTCGAAGACCCGGCCGGGATTGATCTTCCGGCTCATCACCAGGTCGATCAGATGCGGCAGGAAGCGGCGCACCGGCGCGGGGCCGCCGAGCAGGTTCTTCTGGGCGAAGAACAGCTGTTGGCCGTCAAGCGATACGCCATGCGGCACGCCGACGAAGCCGATCGAGCCGCCGGGGCGGGCGGCGGCGATTGCTTGCGACATCGATTCCTGCGTGCCGACGCATTCGAGCACGGAGTCCGCGCCCACGCCGTCCGTCAGGTCCTTGATGCGGGCAACGCCGTCTTCTCCGCGTTCGGAGACGATATGCGTTGCGCCGAATTCGAGCGCGAGATCTGTCAACGGCGGAGTAAAAACCGGCCACGGGGCGGAGCAAAAGTCGGCCACTGCGGCGCCGGCCTGAGACCGCCGGG
>NZ_SHMI01000029.1:0-57731 GCF_004284735.1 Shinella sp. JR1-6
TGTCCATTACGTTGCTTGTGGACACAACCTGCCTAAGCGCTCCCCCGATTCATAGGTGACCCAAAAATCGCGGTTACGTTCAGGTGAGGCCGATCGACCAAATGTCTGTAGGCCTCGGCCGCAGTCCGGATTTCCATTGGAAAGCCGAGACCAACGAGTATTTGGACAGGTCTCTTAAACACATCGGGTTTCATATCGTCCTCCTTCCCAACCCGTCATGCCGTTGGGCGCCGCTCCACCGGCACCCGTTGTCGCATCGTTCACTTCTTACGCGGCCTTCTGGCCCTCGATCTGTGCGGGAGAACCAAGTTTTCCGAGCGCAGGCGCGCTCTCGATCGAAATCTTGCGCGGCTTCATCTCCTCGGGAATCTCGCGGACAAGTCCGATCGAGAGGAGACCGTTATTCAGGTCTGCACTATCGACCCTCACATGGTCCGCAAGCTCGAAGCGATGCTCGAATGGCCGGGACGCGATGCCGCGATGCAGGTAGCCCTCCGCCGACGCATCCTGTTTCCTGCCGGTTACAGTAAGCAGGTTCGACTGAAAGGTTATGTCGAGATCGTCTCGCGCGAACCCCGCGACGGCAATCGCAATCCGATAGCTGTCATCGCCGGTCTTGACGATGTCGTAAGGGGGCCAGTCGCTGATTGAGCGTGCACGCTGCGCATTTTCCAGCAGGTTAAACACACGGTCAAAGCCGATGCTCGACCGAAAGAGCGGCGCATAATCGTAGGATGTTGCCATAACCATATCCTCCTTGAAGCAACATGGATACGGGGCGCCGAAAGACGGCGCTCCCAGCAAGGCCAGCCCTGATCCAGCGGCTGGCGGCAATCGATCTGGTTTTTGCCTAGTCGATCTTCAAGGGCCTCATCCGAATTTTTTTCAGACCAGTTCAATGCAGCCTGAACTCGCCCTCGACGCGCCGCCATTCGTTCGCGCCGATCAGGCGCCGATGGGTGTAGCGCACCGAGTGCAGCGGCCCATCCAGCGACGTCTGCCAGAAGTCGAGAAATTTGCGCATTTCGGGAAAGTCCGGTGCGAGATCGTAGTCCTGCCAGACATAGGCCTGGAGAACGGATTCGAAGTCGGGAATGCGATAAAGGATATGCGCAGTTGTCAGGCCGTAGCCTTGGAGCTGGCGCTCGAGATCTGATGCAAACCGCATGCTTTCATCTCCGTTGTTCGACCCCGGAATGATGCCGCCATCATTCACGATCATCAACAAATTTCATTGTTCAAATTCGATTTTATCGTAGCATTACAGTATTTTAGCAGCCACTTCCGACGAGTGCTGATTTTTTTCGGCCAGCCTCTTGAAATGAGAAAATCGACAATCCAGATTTTTGCGCGCAGGGCGCTCATGAGAGGTCCTGTACCCGCCCGGACCGGTCATCCGGTCCGGCTCCGGGTGAACATCGTCATCACTGTTTGTCCATTGGAGGAAAACATGTCGTTCCGACCGCTTCACGATCGCATTCTCGTTCGCAGGGTTGAATCTGATGAAAAGACCAAGGGCGGGATCATCATTCCCGACACTGCCAAGGAAAAGCCGCAAGAGGGCGAGGTGATCGCCGTCGGCCCGGGCGCGCGCAACGACGCCGGGCAGGTTCAGCCGCTCGACGTCAAAGTCGGTGACCGCATCCTCTTCGGCAAGTGGTCTGGCACGGAGATCAAGATCGCCGGCGAGGATCTGCTGATCATGAAGGAAAGCGATGTCATGGGCATCCTCAAGGGCCGAGCCGAACAGAAGAAAGCCGCCTGAGCGGTCCCACCCATCCAACCAGTCACAAGCTGCCTATTGAGGAGTTAAAGAAATGGCTGCCAAAGACGTCAAGTTCAGCACCGACGCCCGTGAACGCATGCTGCGTGGGGTCGATGTGCTAGCAAATGCTGTGAAAGTGACCCTTGGCCCCAAGGGGCGCAATGTCGTGATCGACAAGTCCTACGGCGCGCCGCGCATCACCAAGGATGGGGTGTCGGTCGCCAAGGAAATCGAGCTTGAGGACAAGTTCGAGAACATGGGCGCGCAGATGCTGCGCGAGGTCGCCTCGAAAACCAATGATCTCGCTGGCGATGGCACGACGACCGCAACTGTGCTCGCCCAGGCCATCGTCAAGGAAGGCGCCAAGGCGGTTGCTTCCGGTATGAACCCCATGGACCTGAAACGCGGCATCGATCTCGCCGTCGATGCCGTGGTGAAAGATCTCAAGAAGAATGCGCGCAAGATCACAAGCAACTCGGAGATCGCGCAGGTCGGAACCATTTCCGCGAACGGCGATGAGGAAATTGGCCGTTATCTCGCGCAAGCCATGGAAAAGGTCGGCAATGAGGGCGTCATTACGGTCGAGGAGGCAAAGACCGCGGACACCGAACTCGAAGTGGTCGAAGGCATGCAGTTCGATCGCGGCTATCTCAGCCCGTATTTTGTGACCAATCAGGACAAAATGCGTGTCGAACTCGAAGAACCCTACATTCTCATTCATGAGAAGAAGCTGTCGAACCTTCAGGCAATGCTTCCAGTCCTGGAAGCGGTCGTCCAGTCGGGAAAACCGCTGTTGATCATCGCGGAGGATGTGGAAGGTGAAGCGCTCGCGACGCTCGTCGTCAACAAGCTCCGCGGCGGTCTAAAGATCGCAGCCGTGAAGGCACCGGGATTTGGTGATCGCCGCAAGGCAATGCTCGAGGACATCGCCATTCTGACCGGCGGGACTGTTGTGTCGGAAGACCTGGGCATCAAACTGGAAAACGTCACCTTGAATATGCTTGGTCGCGCCAAGAAGGTCGCCATCGAGAAGGAGAATACCACCATCATCGATGGTGTCGGCTCGAAGGCGGAGATCGACGGACGTGTCGCCCAGATCCGCGCGCAAATTGAAGAAACGACCTCGGACTACGACCGTGAGAAGCTGCAGGAGCGCCTCGCGAAGCTGGCGGGCGGCGTGGCCGTTATCCGCGTCGGCGGCTCCACGGAGGTCGAGGTGAAGGAAAAGAAGGATCGTGTAGACGACGCACTGCATGCAACCCGCGCGGCTGTCGAGGAAGGCATCCTACCCGGCGGCGGCGTTGCGCTGTTGCGGGCGGTGAAGGCGCTCGACACCATCCAGGCGGCCAATCAGGACCAGCGGGTCGGTATCGATATCATCCGCCGGGCCATTGAGGCGCCCGTTCGGCAGATCGCCGAAAATGCCGGTGCGGAAGGCTCCGTCATCGTCGGCAAGCTGCGCGAGAAGGCCGATCTTTCGTTCGGCTGGAATGCGCAAACCGGTGAGTACGGCGACCTATATGCTCAGGGGGTGATCGATCCGGCGAAGGTCGTCCGCACCGCGCTTCAGGATGCCGCGTCCGTAGCAGGCCTGCTCGTAACGACGGAAGCGATGATCGCCGAGAAGCCCAAAAAGGAAACCGCTCCTGCCCTCCCCGGTAGCGCAGGCATGGATTTCTAAGCGACACACCGCTGGTCCGTCCTGCACAAGGGCGGACCAGTCCCGGCATTTTTACGCTGTCTGTTCACTCAAGATAGAATTCGGGCGATAGCGTGGATGCGACCACCTCGGCTTCCCAGTAGCCGAACATGCGTTCGGCGGCCTTCTTCCAGCGTACGATTGTGCCTGAAAGATATTACCGATGATTGCGTCGAAGGAGAACTCTACGATGGCGCGAGGCGTTCTGTGCTGTGTTCATCCATGCCGACCGCTTGGCTTATCGCGGCGTTGGAGTGATTTAGGCAGGAGCCTTACATAGCAGCCTCGCAGACCACAAGAAAAGTTCAGGTACGGTAGCGTATAAAGACCGGCGGTTCGGATGACCGTCTATCGTGTTCAGGCACGATCGTAGGTAAAGGAGGTCAGCAGCGTCGTCACGAAATTGCTTGCCCGTTCCTTGACCAGCATTTCGGTCCACTCGCTGGTTCCGCGAAGCCTCAAGTCGGTCTGGATGCTGTCGACGGCCGCTTCTTCGATCCGCTTTATATGGGCGCTGAAGGCTGCTTCACCCGCACCATGGTACATGTCACGGATGACCATGCGCAGGATTTCCTGGATCGCTATCTGCCAGGCCGTATTGATGGCCTGCAGTTCGTTCGTGTTCGGTGCCATCAAAGGCTCCCAAGGAATGAGTAAGTTCGAGCGCGACTGTATATCACGCCTTGATCTATTCCACGGCCGCCTCCATTGGAAAGCGGGCGCTTGGACGTTAAGCCTGCCGGGCCTTCCGGGCGGCGTAACGTCGGTCGCGTTCGGCCTTGCGAGCGGCCTCATCTTCAAGGACACGCGATATCCGAGCGTTTTCAGCGGACTGTCGCGCCTCAATCTCGGCTGCGGCGGCTGCCTCGATGGCTGCCTGCTTTTGCGTGGCAAGAGTTTCGAGGCGGGTGCGCTCCTCGATTTTCAGTCGTTCCCGTTCCGCACGGCGCGCTTCGCGGGCTTCAACAAGTGAGATGCGCTCCGCCTGTCGGGCGGCTTGAACCGGCTCTGCCGCCGTCTTTGCGGCCCGGTAGGCTGTGAGAAGAGCGGCCTTGGCGTCTGCAGCAGCGGAGCGTCGGTCGGTGAGGTCGTTATTTTTGGCGGGTCTCAAATCATTATCCTGATTTAGCGTTTGGGATGATCAACTGGCCTTGGATCGTTTGGCAAGAAGCGCCGATGTTGCAGACATCCGGTCTGCTTGCTCCTTGGCGAGGCGCGCTTCGCGCAGCCTGACTGTCTTGGCGTCGCGTGCTTGAGCTTCGGATTCGAGCTCTTCCGCCGCATTGTTCTTGGCGAAGAACTCCGTCTGGAGATTGCCGAAGGCGGTCTCGGCCTGCTGGCAAGATTTACTATATGTCTCTTTCACTGAATGACCTGATGTGGCTTGAGGCCAGAACGAAAAAGGCCAGGCATGGCGCCTGGCCTAAAAGTGATAATTGCTTCCGGCAGTGCCAGTACATCCGTGGTCAAAGGGAAGCAGCCATCCTTAGGCAGCCTGCAGATTGCAGGCCGACATCTTACCCGACTTCTTGTCGCGCTCGAGGTCGAAGCCGATCTTCTGGCCTTCGACGAGATCGCGCATTCCAGCGCGCTCGACAGCCGAGATGTGAACGAAAGCGTCAGCGCCGCCATCGTCAGGCTGAATGAAGCCGAAGCCTTTGGTGGAATTGAACCATTTAACTGTGCCAGTGGTCATTGTGAACCCTTTCAAGCATAGAGTGAAGAACTGCGGAGCGGATGCCACGCAGACGAAAACCGACTATTTTTGAAAGAGAAGTTCGCTTAGAGCGCGGTGCCAATCGCGCGGTAGACAAAGCTCGGCAAGCAAAAGATCGATGACCCGTCTATATGGGGTCTCGGGCCACTCGTCAACGCTTAGTTTTCAAAACCCCTAAATGCACCTATAGAGTGTTCTTTCCTTCGCGGTTGCGGTGGCAGCCTGAACGTTCGTCCTGGTCTCACGAGGGGTCAATCTGGATCGTTTTATGATGGCGCCGCGGTCCGATACTGGGTCGAAGCGAGACGAACGGTTTCACGATCAAAGTGAAACGATCGGTGGACTGCCCCTTCAGGAAGAAAGAAGGCTCTCCTTCATCCGAAGCGTCACAACGACGCCGCCCTCGACCCAGTTGAAGTCGATCGTGCCGCCCAATTGCCCCGAGATTGTTCTATGCAACAGCTTACTGCCATACCCTTCCGGCGATCTCGGCAGGTGAGCACTCTCGCCACCATGCTCACTCCATACGATCTCGATATCGCCATCGAGCGAAGCCCCGGAAATGTCGAGTAATCCCGTATCGTTGGAGAGCGCACCGTATTTCAGCGAATTCGTCGCCAATTCATGAATGACCAGCGCAAGGCTGGTCGCAGCCTTTTCGCCCAATCCCATGCGAGGGACCGCTACGCGAATGCGGCCGGCGAAGGCGCCCACGTCATCATAAGGCGCCAGCAGGACTGTAAATAGGTCGCCAAGCAAGGCCGCGCTCCCCTGGCTATCCGGGAGGGGGCGTACAAGTTCATGGGCGCGGCCAAGAGCCGTCAGCCTTTGCGTCAACTGCTTGGCCATCTCCTCCTTGGTATCGGTCGAGCGCGACGTGATTTTGGTGAGACCCGCGGCTAGGGCGAGCAGGTTCTTGACGCGATGGCTCATCTCCCCGGCGAGCAGCTCGTGACCTTCCTCGGCCTGCTTTCGTCCTGTGACATCAAGGAAGATGCCCGTCATTTTGTTGGTCGCAGCATTCCCCTCGTTACCCTGGCCTCGCGCGGAAACCCATCGAACGTCCGACGTGGTGGTCAGAATGCGGAAATCGATCTCAAATGGTCCGTCGATGGAACGGGTAGCGACGAATGCCGCTCTGACACGATCTCTGTCGGCTGGATGCACCTTTGCAGAAAGATGTTCGAACGTGAGTTCGGTCTCATAGGGAATGTCCCATAGCTCGTATGCCTTGGCATCCATCACAAATGTGTCGTCATGGATGATCCAGGTCCAAAGGGCCACCCCAGCCGACTTGATCGCCCGCCTGAGTTCGTCTGCACTCCATTCAGGCTGAGACTTTGCTTGGCTCATTTCTCAAACTCTTTCACCCAATGCAAAAACTGACCTCGCTTCAGAACTACCGGGCTGGAAAAGCGTTATCAATGGCCTAATTGAGGCCTACGATCTCGAATGGAAATGTCATGACCCCACACGCTGCGGCTCGATACCAGGATATTTTCGTCGGCAACGGTGAGATGGCGCATATGATGCGCCAGCACGATTGGGCGGGCACATCTCTTGGCTTGCCGCACACTTGGCCTGAGGCACTGAAGGTTGCAGTCCGGCTCTTGCTGACATCGAAATTCGAGATGTGGCTCGGCTGGGGGCCGGACATCGCCTTCTTTTATAATGACGCTTATCGCCCTACACTGGGCAACAAGCACCCCAATGCACTTGCCGTCCCAACGAAAGTACTATGGGCCGAAATCTGGGACGATATCAAAGAGCGTCTGGAAACCGTCTACCACACCGGTCAGGCGACATGGGACAGAGCGCTCCTCCTTCTTCTCGAGCGTAGTGGCTACCCCGAAGAGACCTATCATACCTTCTCATATAGCCCGCTTATCGGCGATGGCGGTAAGGTCGAAGGTGTTTTTTGTGCGGTCACCGAGGAGACCGAGCGGGTCATCGGTGAACGCCGCATGGCGACGATGCGGGCTCTTGCTTCCGGGCTCGCTGCGGCGGACACGAAACACGACGTGTTCAAGGTTTCACGCGAAGCCCTCGGGGAGAACCTTCAGGACCTCCCATTTAGCGCCCTTTATACATTTGACGACGAGAGAAATGCGAGGCGTCAATGGATCTGCGGCGCGCCGGATGATTTCGCTCTCATGCCTGAAGAGATTCGCCGTGGTGCCGATTTGTGGAATATTGAACCCGCTTGGTCGGAACAGGACGTCGCTCTGATAGACCTGTCGACGGCCAATGATGTTCCATCCGGCCCATGGCCGAGAAGCCCAACTCAAGCCGCGGTAATTTCCCTCGCCGGTCAGGGCGGAGACAGGCCGAAAGGGATATTGATCAGTGGGCTCAATCCTCACCGAGCCGTTACCGAGGACTACCTCGATTTTCTGAAGCTGATTGCCGGCCAAATCACCTCCCGTCTGGCGAGTGCCGAGGCATTCGAAACAGAAAGGCGGCGAGCCGCCGCATTGGCCGAGGCCGCTGAATTGCGGGAAAGAGCGGCAGACGCCCTTGAGCAACTCAACCGCCAGCTCTCCTCGGAAATCGAGTTGCGCACAGCGGAACGCGACCGCATGCGCGCCCTTTTTCAACAAGCCCCGAGCTTTATGTGCATATTGAGCGGGCCCGACCATGTATTTGAACTAGCCAACGACGCCTACCTGCAGCTGGTTGGCCATCGCCAGATCGTTGGTCTGAGCGTTCGTGATGCACTTCCGGAGGTAAACGGGCAAGGGTTCTTCGAGTTGCTCGATGGCGTTTTCCAGTCAGGAGAACCTTACATCGGCCGAAACCTGCCGGTATCGCTGCAACGCGAAGGCGAAGATAGACTGGATGAGCGGTTCATCAACGTCATTTACCAGCCGATTTTCGATGCGAATGGAGCCGTCACCGGTATTTTCGTGGACGGTTTCGATGTCACACACCAGAAGCGCGCGGAAGATCAGCTCCAGAGCCTCAACCACACACTTGAGCAGAGGGTGGAGCAGCGCACCCACGAGCTGAGAAGCGCTCTCCTCGATCTGGAGAAGGAAACCCTCGAGCGCGAAACCGCTCAGGTCGCATTAAGGCAGGCGCAAAAGATGGAGGCGCTGGGCAATCTCACCGGCGGCGTTGCCCATGACTTCAACAATCTTCTGCAGGTCGTAAGCGGTAACCTGCAACTTCTAGCCAACGACATTTCCGGGAACCTGCGAGCCGAGCAACGTCTTGAGAACGCGTTGGCGGGAGTCGCCCGCGGGGCAAAGCTGGCATCACAGCTGTTGGCATTCGGTCGCCGTCAGCCGCTCGAACCCAAGGTCGTCAACGTTCGCAAGCTTATCCAGAACATGGACGACATGCTACGGCGGGCATTGGGTGAAGAAATAGAGCTTGAGACCATCGTCTCCGGTGGCCTTTGGAATACCTTGATCGACCCCGGTCAGCTGGAGAATGCGATCCTGAACCTGGCGATCAATGCGAGGGACGCGATGGAAGGCCGCGGGCGCCTCACCATTGAGACTGCGAATTCCATTCTCGACGACGACTATGCGCGGCTACACGAGGACGTGCGTCCCGGGCAGTACGTTCTTGTCGCGGTCACCGACACCGGAGCGGGCATATCGCCTGATATTATCGAGCATATCCTTGAACCGTTTTTCAGCACGAAGACGGAAGGGAAAGGAAGCGGACTTGGATTGTCCATGGTCTATGGATTCCTGAAGCAGTCCGGCGGCCATCTGAAGATATACAGCGAAGTTGGCCATGGCACGACAATGAAGCTCTATATGCCGCGCACGATGCAGACCGAGGACAGTCTGGCGGATGCAAATGCGATACCGGCAAAGGGCGGCACGGAGACCGTTCTCGTTGTGGAGGACGACGACGCGGTTCGGGAGATTTCGGTGGCGCTGCTAACTGATCTTGGATACCGCGTTCTCAAAGCCCACGACGCGCAGTCGGCATTCGCCATCGTGAACAGCGGCATCCCCATCGACCTGTTGTTTACTGACGTCGTGATGCCAGGCCCGATGCGCAGCACGGAGCTCGCCAGAAGGGCCAAGGCACTATTGCCCGATATGGCAGTGCTTTATACGTCGGGATACACGGAAAACTCGATCGTCCATGGTGGCAGGTTGGATGCTGGCGTTGAATTGCTATCCAAGCCTTACACCCGCGACGCGCTCGCGCGCAAAGTCCGTCATGTCTTGAGCAACGCGCAGCAACACAAGATCGCAGTGGAACGCCTCGAGCGTGAAGAGCGACCGTCTGTGTTGAAGTCCCAGGTTCAACGACATACGGCGCTTCGTGTTCTCGTCGTTGAGGATGAACCGCTCATCCTTATGTCAACGATCGATATGGTGGAGGAACTGGGCCATACCGTCCACGAAGCCAAATCCGCTGAAGTCGCACTGGGCTTGGTGGAAACCCAAAGCATTGATGTATTGCTGACAGACGTGGGTTTGCCCGGTATTTCCGGGATTGACCTCGCTCAACGGGTCCGGGAGCGCTGGCCGAATGTACGGATCGTGTTCGCCAGTGGCGATGATAGCGCGAAAGCGGCTTCTGGTATTGTCGATGCCGATCAGCTTTCGAAGCCATTCACGATTGATAGCCTACGTGCCGTATTGGCCGAAGCAAGCTAGAAGAGGCGAACCGGCGCGGGAGGTTGCCCCATATGGCGGCCCTAATCCATTCGAGGGCGCGCCGGTCGGCTCTTTCGTCGAAAGGACTTCGCCTATGGATAGAACGCGGACATCGACCTACAAGGCCCGGGCGGGCGCAGCCAGATAATCTATTCATTTAAGGAGATGTACTCAGCACTAAAGGGCCGGAGCTACGTGCGACGTGGTGGTCACGTACAAAGAGCACGGACTTTCATGGCTCACTGCGTGCACGGCCAGGCGATCTATGGGGATCCCGTCGAGATTTCTATCGCCCGCTCATCTTCACACCAGCCGGCGTCCGCGCCGTGACGCGGCTGAAATTGTATCACCGCCGGCCTCCTGTCGTCTTCAAGAATGAATCCGCTGCCGAAGTGCGCCCAAAGATTCACGCCTCGGCGTTCCAGTGCCACCGCGCGTCGCAAACTGCGAGGCGGCATGTCAGGCTTACGCGACAACGGCCACATTTGCCTCGCGAGCTGCGGCAAGGAATGCCAGTCGAGCACGCGATAGAGAGCATTCTCCTTCAATAGCGCGAGCGCAAAAGACAAGCGCGCGCTGGAAAGCTCGGCCATAGGTCACCGGCCCTTTTTCCGCCAGGACGAACATGGCGTTTCGAACGTCTTTGATCTCCATGGCACGGCGCATGCCTGGCAGTACAATGGCGAGATCGCGATCCCAAGTTACAGAAAGCATTTCGTATTTCCCTGTCAAATCGGGACTATGAATGCAGATTGTGTGCAGGTGGTTCCGTGTCAGTTCGATGAAATTTGCATGAGAAGCGCGGCATGACAGAGGCCCATCTTCTCGACGAGAAAGTCGCCAGATGCGCGGATCAAGTAAGACGTGAACCGCGCCGATTACGGGCTGAAGCTCTACAAGCTAGGCATCATCAGCCGTCTTCGCGACCGGTGCGCCGGCTATCCTGCAACGCTCGCGACTCGCGGCGGCGGCACGACGCGGGCTATTTGCAAGAGAGGCCGCATCGGCAGCCTCTCCAGTCTCCAGGGGCTCCTATGCGGACAGGCGTCCACCACCGGAGCGCGACCGGATCATCCACGGCATGACGCCGGGAGATTTCACCAGAATGCCCTTCTTCTCTCCAAAAGAGCGAATGGCATTGCGCCCAGTTTTTACCGGTTTGTGACCGTCGAAGGCCATGTAGCAGGTCTTCAATGCCGCGTCGTGAACGATATCACGATCTCTTTCAGGCCATTCTTCCAGAAAATCTATGGCGTCTTCCAGGCACGTTATCTCTCGGATCAGTTCTCTGCGTTCCCTCAGATATACGGGCCTATCAAATACCTTCGAGTTCATCTCTACCTCACTGAAAACGTTGGTGATCAACAAGGGTGGTGTCGGGATCGAGCACCGACCGAGGATGTATTTTCCTAGGTTTTCGGTTTCAAGATCAGTCTCAGCAGCGCCAGTAAAAAACACGACAAGATGGCGCCACGAGCCTATGGGGGGCACCCTCAAACCTCAATCTTCGATGACGACGCCTTATCGATGAACCACTCCCCTAACTCACTGTGATCGCCCCAGTGAACACGAGGGCAGTAACGTCGAGGTCGAACCGCTCTACGGCCTTTGACGTCCTCCCAGGGACCGGTTCGACTAAATGCAGAAAAAAGGAATGCTTCCGGCGGTGCTGTCGCTCAATCTCAGTGTCCGAAATCCTCTGCCCCACGTAGATTCCGTCATCGACTTTGTGTCCCTCGACCAAAACAGAATGCTTCACCGTGAATTTTACTGGGATGATGGTCATTGGTTTCCTCCAGTTGGCAGCACTTTGACACGGACCTGACGGAAGAAGAACTCGACTACATGGTAAAGACCTATGTCATAAGCGCTGGCATGCGTTGATACCGTTCGTCCAGTCTTGACTTGCCGCCCGTCTCGCGGCCTTCGGCGAGCATTTCCCCCGATCCTGCTGATGCTCGGCCTTGCCAGCCGATTGTCCGCGCTGCGCTTCTGGCAATGATGCTGGTGATCGAGATCCTCGTCTATCCAGGCGCCTGGCGAGCCACGGCACTTGCGCTGCCTGCCTGCTGTTCATAGCGGTGCGCAGACCGAGGCGGGTTTTCGCTTAATGCGGTTATCGCATGTCGAGTTTGTCGGTCAGCGTGGACTACATACTCGAGGTTTCTTTGGGGCTCTTGAAACGGAAGCGTACCTTTGGCCCCAGCCAAATCCGAGTAGTTACCGCGCGATTTCAATTACGACCTGTAATTTGACTATCTCGAAGTCGCTAACAAGCACATCTATCCTCAGCTGCCATTCCCCCGATAACGGAAGGACCACGCCTTCGCTCCGCCAAGTTCCATCTTTGAGGGTGGCTTTGCGCCGCATCGGCTCGACGCCAGCCTGAGAATTAGAGAATACAAACACCACCTCTTTCGGCACCATCGCCGAAAAGTCCGGCGCCATGACCAAAGCGGAAACCTCAACGGGGCCGGCACGGCCGGGCGTTATGGTTACCTCTGCAATGGCCTTGTCGGAGTGAATGTGAACCGACACCGGCTGAGCGGCGACGACGGCGAGCGCCCGCGGCGGCGGTGTAAACCGCCAAGTGGCCGCAACCGCCAGAATTGCCAAGACCAGAATGGTTTCCACGAAAACGACGCGCGCAAGCCTGTGCCTTGCTTTCCCCTCTCCAGCCTGTGCGGGTTTGGTCAGTGCCCACCGATTGAACGAGACCACCAGGAACAGCACCAGTATGAGGCCCAGCTTGGCGAGCAGAACGTTTCCGTAGGCGGTGTCGAGCAAGGCTGCCGGTCTCTCGACCTGAACGATTGCGAGCGCAATGCCTGCAATGATGAGGATGCCGACGGCGACCGGAATCAACCGAGCAAATCTCGCGAGCGCCGCCCGCCCGGTTTCAGCATCATGCCGCAAGGCATGGATCAGCGGGAGAAGGGCGCCGGCCCAGATGGCGATTGTCAATGAATGCAGGAACACGGCAGGCCGCATCAACAACTGAGGCGCGGCTGCACTAGCATGGCCGCTCAGCGCCAACGCGGCGGCGCCTGCGATCAGCGCAATTGACGCGACGGCTCGGCCCATGGCCGAACCCTGGACCCACAGCGCCACTACCGGCAAGAAGAAAGCGCCGATCAGGAGAATGACGGTGCGGCCAAAACTCGTCTCGAATCCTGCCATCCAAGCCGCCGACGTGACCAATTCGGAAAGTGGAAGGTCAAGCGAGTCAAGACCCTGCAAGCCTGCTGATGCCAGGGTCGCGATCACGCCGATCGCGATCAGCGCGGACGTCAAGCGTTTCACACCGCCCGTCGGTGGTATGAGCCAACGAAGTGCGAAGGTGCCGCCAATGCCGAGGAACAGCCCGGCGTATAGACCAATCTTCGAGATCCATAAGGCCGCGCGCACGAACCAGTCGACGCTCTCCGTCGCTCTCGGCTTTGACGCACTCGATGCTCCTATGGAGAAGATGCTGGAACCGCCGACCGGATGGCCGTCCTCCGAAACAACCCGCCATGTCATGACATAGGTGCCGTCCACGAGATCATCGGGCGGCGTGATCTCAAGCGTCTTGTCGCGAAGAGCGAAGCGTTCAAGGTTTGTCGTGGCGCCATCGGGACGCACGAGCTTCAGGACGAGCGGCGAGACGGGCTCGCTGAAGGACAGCGAAAACATCGTCGGAGGTGTCGCAACCACCGTGCCATCCGACGGCGTTGCTGATGTCAGCGATGCATGCGCCAGCGCAGCCATTGTCAGACAGGACCAGGTGAGACCTGTGATCAAAGCCAGAAGGCCAAGCCGACCGAGGCGGTGGTTTCGCATGCACATTCTCCGGACTGGGTAGATTGGCTGGCGCCCCGAGAGCGCCAGCCGAAGTTATCAGTGGCCGCTCACGGCTTCGAGCAGCTTGACGCCTGGAGCCGGCAGCTCCAGATCGTCTTCAGACTGGCCTGCGGCCGGGATTTCGATCCAACGCTCGGCAGCGCCGTCCGGGCATTCCTGCACGACCGGAAAATAGAGCGTTTCGCCTGCCTTCAGATCTTTCGTCAGATAAACGCGCAGCACGAATTCATCGTATTCGTCATCACCGAGGTTGCCGCCGCTCCAGACGATCTCCTTAACGCCTTCGCTCGTCGGCGTGCCGTAATAGTCGTAGGACTTGGCGTAGGCGCCCTTGACCTTTTCCAGGGTCCAGCCGGCCTTCGGCTGCGGCTTGACCGCGATGACGCCTTCCGGAATCTGCACGCGAAGGACATTGGTCGGCTTGCCTTCGCAGCCGTGCGGCACCTGAAGGATGGCACGGTAGGTCGACCCGACAGGGGCTTCCTTGAGCTGCAGGGAGACATGGGCAAGGGCGGCCGAGGTGCCGACCGCAAGGGCTGCAATGGTAACGAGGGTATGCTTCAGCATAGGTATTCTCCTGAATTGCCGGTCATCCCGCCGGCGGGTTTTAGAAACGGGTGGAGATAGCGGAGTTCGGTCTTTCCAGACGGCATCGAGGAGATGATGAACATAATGGCGGCGCAGGACATCCGATCGCCGTTATCTTGCGTTCACGCAGAGGCACCGTGATCGCGAGTAAACTCGCGATAGGTCTTCATCATCATGCTCGTCGTAAGGAACGGTCGCCCATCAGGCGAAGGGAGGCGCCCGAGGATTGCCGGGAAGGCTATCGAGTACAGAATGGAAAGGTTCCGCAAACCTGATGACGGGCCGCTGAAGCGGTTCGGAAAGCGGGTTGAACAGGACCGCGACAGACGTATCCGCCGGAACGAAGGAATGGACTAGCCCGCAAGCCAGTGTGCAGCATTCCGGGAGTAATGGACGATCCTTGTTCGGCGTGGAGCCGGAATCGTCACCTTCCGCGCTGTTGATGCACAGCATGTTGCCGAACGCATCGACCATCGGTGTCGCGGCATTCGCCGCCATCGCGAAAGTGCCGAGAAGGATCTGCAACGCCATGACGATGGCGACGGCTACTGCCACCAATCCAAACCTGCCATGTCTTCGCCGCTTCGTCATTCAGACCTCTCGCATTATGTCTTAGCAATGCGCTGACACACTGAACAGAGCCCATTCACCGCCGAATTGTCGCATCACCGCCAATAGTGATCATCGAGATGGCGCGGCTGCGGTCTTTTCAATTTGTTTCGCTTGTCGGCGAAGGCCAAACGCCCCTACCATCCCCAACCCGCCAAGCCCCACCGTCAAAGATGAGAGGGATACGAACGACGGCCAGTGTTCAGGTACCGAGCGCCAGTGCGGCCCGACGATCTCCGCGGTGTTGAAGGAAGAATTGCTATAGGCGCAGCCGATGAGGGTGGCGCCACTCATAATCATCTCGTGTTCGATTTCCGAGATGAGAAGGGTGGCACGGGCGGCAAGGCGCGGCACCTCCCGTGCGCGAAGCAGGACAGCCTTTGTGCCCGCGAGATCGGCATGGCCGCACTCGTTGAACGGGCTCGCCTCATCCGACAGCGTGCCAGGCACGAGGGTCCAGAGACAGCGCGCGTGCTGCGCCTTGGCAAAGACCATGAGCTTGTAGAGATCGCGATCGTCGTAGGAGCCGAGCGAACCCAGCGCAAGAATCCGCGTGCGATAGGCGGACAGGATCGCCATTTCGCCATGCGTGACGAAGGGGATCGAGATACCGCTCGTATCCTGCGGCACGCGGTTGCGGTGCGCGAACGCATCGCCCGCGAACAGGCACAAGACGGTCAATATGCCAAGCGCACGCGTTTTCACCGGCCTAACCGATCTCCAAATCCAATACAGGGAGGGTAGATAAATCAACGCCCACCTGCAAGCACGCCTGGACGCGACACGTCCTCACCGTCGCATGCTTAGGGGTTACTAATGACTTATAGCGGCAAGGCCATCTTGCCGCATTGAGGGCGTTGGAGAATCCGATTATGTTCGCGCCGTGTCCGATGGCACAGAGGGGCATATGGTCGAGGGCTTTCACCGAGTTGAGCAGTTTGGGGTGCGCATACTCTGCGCGCTTGCCTTGCTGCTTGTCGGGTTCGCTCACACGCCCCCGGCGATTGGCAGCCATGGCCTTTCGCCAAGCGAGCTCGCCGAGTTCGTACTGCCTGATGGCACTCTTCCGGTTCTGTGCCTTCCCTCCGAGGATGGATCGACAAAGAAGACGGACCACGTCGGCAAACAGGGTTGCGAGGCCTGCCGGCTCTCAGCCTCTGTCCTCCTGCCGTCTCCTGCCGATGCCGTTGGAGAGCGTATCCTTCGCGCCGGCGAGCATATCGTTCCGGTGCGCGTCGAAGCGTTCTACCGTCAGCTCTTTCCCCCGAACGCGTCCCCGCGCGGCCCCCCGTCCGGCCTGACAGCCTGAAGCGCTGCTGCTCTTGCAGCGGCAAACTCAGCCTGCGCCGGGGTCATCCGTCTGAACGGATCCATTCCGGTGCGTTGCCGGATTATGTTCCATGTTCGACAGGACCATCGTGGGTGCCGCAGCACCCGTCATACTCATCGACTCTCCAACACGGCCGAGGTGCAAGCCTCCTGCCCGTATCGCGGCCCGCACGCAGTTCATCTTTCATGGCGCAACGCGGCCGAGCGGTTTGCGGATCGTCGACGGCTGCATCGCCCTCTTCCAGGAACTCGCTGACGGACGTCGACTGATCCTCGACATTCTCGGCCCAGGAAAGGAGGTAAGTGCCGAACTTCTCGATCTGCGCCAGTGCAAGGCGATCACGCTAACCTCGACACAGATCGAGACGATCGAAAGCCTCCGCGAGCCATCTTCGCTCGAAGGCGCGCTACGCCAGATGCTGTGCCGTGCACAGGAGCATGCCTTGCTCCTCGGGCGCAAGACCGCTGTCGAACGCGTCGCAAGCGCCATACTCGATCTAGCCGCACAATTTACCCGCAGACGAAGAAACACGGCTGGCGGCCGAGCCACGTTCACCCTCTTTCTCACCCGTGCCGATCTTGCCGACTGGCTCGGACTGACGCTCGAAACCGTCAGCCGATGTTTTGGGGTGCTGAAGCGCTCCAAGCTGATCGCATTCGACCAGCCCGAACGCATCACGATCCGCGATCGCGCCGCCTTGGAAGCGATCGCGCTTGGCCGAGCAGGCCGGCACGCGCAGATCTGATCCAAAACCCTGGGGAACTATCCATGACAATGACAGCAGACACATCGCCAATCCGAGCGGACGGAACTTCACCGCGGTCCTTCTATGTGGCCGCCTGGCGATGGCACTTCTATGCCGGCCTCTATGTCGCGCCGTTTCTCATCATGCTCGCCGTCACCGGCTTGATCATGCTCTGGTCGTCGGTTCTGGTTGGTCGTGACGGCGAGAAGATCTTTGCCGTCACCCCTTCCGGTCAGGCGGTCCCTGTGTCCGTACAGGCTGACGCCGCAGCCGCGACGGTACCGGGCGGAACGCTCGTGCAATATATCGTGCCGAGAACCGGCGAACAGCCTGCGGTGTTCCGCATCAACGCTGGCGACACGTCGACAATGGTCGCTGTCGACCCCTATTCCGGCGTCGCGTTGGGGTCATGGGATCGCCGGGATGCGCTCTATGACCTCGCAAACGTCATCCATGGGACGCTTCTGATTGAAACGGTCGGCGATCGGCTGATTGAAGTCGCGGCCGGCTTCGGCGTGGTGCTGATCGTGACCGGCGTGTTTTTGTGGTGGCCGCGGGACGGACGCGGCTTGGCGCGTTCGCTCGTGCCCAACCTGTCGGGGCGCGGCCGACAGCTGTGGAAGTCGCTTCATCAGACAATCGGTGTCTGGGCCGCAATCGTGCTCGTGATTTTCCTTGTGTCGGGACTTAGCTGGGCCGGCATCTGGGGCGAGCGCATGACGCAGGCCTGGAGCACATTTCCGGCGGAGAAATGGGACAACGTCCCGCTTTCGGACGCAACCCACGCCAGCATGAACCATGGCGGGGTGAAGGCCGTCGCCTGGGCGCTCGAACAGACGCCCATGCCGGCCTCCGGCTCGCACGAAGGTCATGCAGGCATCCCGGACGGACAGTCGGTCGATCTCGACAGCGTCGTCGCTCTCGCCCGCACGATAGGCTTTGACGGCCGCTTCCAGCTCTCGTTCCCGAGCGGTGATAGCGGTGTCTGGACGCTCGCGCGAGACACGATGAGCAATGACAGCGCGGACCCGACGTCCGACCGTACCGTTCACATCGACCGCTATACCGGCAAAATCCTCGCCGATGTCGGCTTTTCCGATTACGGCGCGGCAGGCAAGGCGATGGCTGTCGGCATCGCGTTCCATGAAGGCGACATGGGCGTCTGGAATATCGCACTCAACACAGCCTTTTGTCTCTCCGTCATATTCATTTCGGTCAGCGGTGTCGTGATGTGGTGGAAGCGTCGGCCGTCCGGCGCAAGACGCCTGGTCGCACCCGCTGTGCCGGAGAAGATCGGCGTCTGGAAATCCGCCGCCGTCATTATGATCGCCGTGTCCCTGCTCTTCCCGCTCACCGGTATCGTTCTCGTCACCGTCCTTGCTCTTGACCTGCTGTTCATTCGGCATGTGCGGCCGGTCAAGCGCGTTTTGAGCTAACCCCTAATTCGTAGAAATTGGAGACTATCCATGAAGACGCTTATCGCCACACTCCTCCTCGTCACCGTGAGCCTGGCTTTGCCGGGCTCGGCCCTCGCCGAAGGCTTCAAGGTCGGAACCATTGAGATCAACCACCTCCATTCCCGCGCGATGCTGCCGGGTGCAAAAGTCGGGGGCGGCTACCTGAACATCACCAACACTGGCGCCGATGACCGTTTGGTGAGCGCGACCGCCGAGCGCGCGGGTACCGTGCAGCTTCATGAGATGAAGATGGACGGTGGGATCATGGTGATGCGCGAGCTGAAGGACGGCATAGCCGTGCCCGCGCACTCGACGGTCGAACTGAAGCCGGGCGGCTACCACGTCATGTTCATGAAGGTCAGTGAAGGCTTCAAGGAAGGAGAAGAGATCAAGGCCACCCTGACATTCGAAAAGGCCGGATCGGTTGAGGTCGAGTTCAAGGTCGGCCCCGCCGCAGGCTCAGCGGCCGCGGCGAGCGACGACGAGCATGCCAATGCGCACGAGCATCACAAGCCGCTCAGTGAGGCATCGGCTGTCACGGGCGATCCGCAACTCGATATCCCTGCCAAACTCAAGTCGATCTTCGAAACGCCGGACAAGACCCTTTCCGTCGCACCCGTCGTCGTCGAGGGCGATTGGGCGATTGCCGGCTGGACGCAAGACGCACGCGGCGGCCGTGCGCTCCTGAAGAAAAAGGGTGACGGTTGGAGCATCCACCTCTGCAGCGGCGACAGCCTAAAGGATCCCCATGCCCTCAAGACGATGGGCTTGTCCGACGAGCATGCAACGTCGATTGTGGCTAAGCTTGCCGAGGCGGAGAAGCATATCGCGCCGGAGACAGTCACGCTCTTTGCGAGCTTCGAGGGCACAGTCATGGTCGAGGGCGGCGACGCCCCGGCACATGGTGAGCACGAGGGGCATGCAAAATGACACCGCGAAACCCGTTCGTACTCATCTTTGCGTCTATCGGAACGATCTTTGGAGCGGTTCTTGTCGGCGTGATCGTCTGGGTTGCCATGAACAGTCCTCGTCCAGGACCGTTTGACGTCAAATTCTCACTTGTCGATGACAAGGGCGAACAGGTCGACCAAGGCCTGTTCAAGGGAAGCCCGTCGCTCGTTTATTTCGGGTACACGAATTGCCCGGAAGTGTGCCCGACCACGCTCTTCGAGGTTGCCGGATATCTAAAAGATCTTGGACCGGAGGGATCTGGCCTCAAGACTTACTTCTTCTCTGTCGATCCCGAACGTGACACGCCGGAAGTGATGCACGGCTATGTCACGGCATTCACGGACAGGATCAGGGGCATCACTGGCAGACCCGACGAGATGCAGAAAGTCATCGAGGGCTGGATGATTTATGCGGCCAAGCTGCCCAGCGAGGACGGCGACTACCACATGAGCCACACCATGTCGCTTCTGCTGATCGGCGCCGACGGACGCCTCAAGGGACTGCTGCCTTATGGCGCTGAGCGCGATCGCGCTCTCGAGCAAATCCGCAAGACGCTTCTCTGAAGAACGGTGGTGCCCACGATACGACTTGCACCGCCTCCATAGTGAAAATCGCTTCATTGTTCGGAGCACGCTTGGTCGACATAGTCGGCTATGCAGCTTGCGGCTTGGTTTGCAGCGGTACCGAACCGGATCTGGTTTCGCTGTCTCCCAACGCGACTTTGGCCAGCGCACGCTCAAGCGCCTCGATGCAGATCGGATCGTGCGACTTGCCTGCGTCCTCCCACAAGATCGCAAGGGCCTTGGCGATCGGCATAGCGGCTCTGTAGGGTCGGTCGGCGGTCAGAGCATCGAAGACATCCGCCGTCGAGACAATTCGGACCTCCATCGGAATATTCTCCGCCATTAAACCACGCGGATAGCCTTTCCCATCCAGCCGTTCATGGTGTGCCCCCCCGATCAGTGCCGCCTCGGAGAACGCCCCGATGGTAGACAGGATATGCTCTGAAAACTCGGCATGCCTCTTCATCTTGAGCCATTCATCCTCGTCAAGCTTGCCGGGCTTGTCGAGTACGCTGTTGCTGACACCGAGTTTGCCGACGTCGTGCAGCAAGGCAGCCCGCTTGAGGAGCCGGCGGGCCTCGAAACCGATGCCCATTTCCTCCGCGATCAGGTCGGTGAAGAGTGCCACACGATCACTGTGGCCGGAAGTATATGGGCTCTTGGCGTCGATGACCTTGGCGAAGCCGGCAGCAATGTCATCGAGGTAGTCGTCATCAGCCATAATTGCATGTTGACCCGGTTCGGAGGCCAACACGATTGCCTCCACATCGGAAGAGGACAAGGCATCCCAGAAAAGGCGGTTCTCTGACACGCGGACAAAGGCCTTGACCAAGGAGGGATCGAACCAATCGCCCTTGCGCTTCTTGACTTCCTTGAGTGCACTTTTCCGGCCGCCACTGACATGAAATATGTCGATTACCTGAGCCAGGAGAGCAATACGGGAAAACAGCGGTATCTGGTCGCCGGCGAGCCCATTCGGCTTTCCGCCCCCGTTCCAATGCTCGTCGAGTCCAAGGATTCCCTGGGCTACGCTTTCGGAGAACCGCATCTGTCGAGCGATCTCGGCGCCGCGCTGGCAACGCGTCTGAATGAGTTCGGTGGAGAGCTCTCCACCGTTTTGCAGAATGTTCAAAATACTGCGAAATCGCTCGGCAAGGCCTGACTGCATGCCGGTGTGGCTGATGACGAACCGGAGGACCTGGGTGAGACTGCCGTCAACCAGCTTGAAATCGCGTTTGAAATTCAGATCATCGGCGAGATAGAGTTCGCAGATGCGCGCGGCGTTGCTGCTACAGCCGAGATCCTTCAGCAAAAGCGTATAATAGAGATCATGCAATTGAACGTCATCAAGGCCGATCTCGCGACCGACATGCATGCCGATATAACAGCATCGGATGCAATGCCCCTCAGGTTGCCCCTCGGTCATATCGAGCGCCTTGCTCAAAGCTTCGATGATTTCCGCCAAGCGGATTTGAACGCCCGTCATAAGCTCGACCTCGTTGATAGCCGAACATTAGTTGAAGAAGGTTGTAGAAGGATTGAGCAACCGACGTTGGCGCAAAAATAAGAGCGCGACAGTCTACCCGGCAGGCCAGTTCCGCTTATTTCGCGAGGAAACAGAGATACTTACCGCGTCAATTTGGCGAACCCCTTCGCGAGAATAGGCCCGGTGGGGCGTTTGCTCCGTGAACCACCCGCTTCCTCGAGGGTTATCTCGTACAGCTGCGCATCTGCAGGCTTCGGAAGTGACCACCCGGCTAGCCTTGCCGAACGTGACCCGTTCAGCACCCCGAGAGACATTGGCCCCATTTCGATCGAGGGTAGTGTCCAGACCTGCATTGTCTTGTCGTCCGGAACCGTAAAATCCGTGAGCAGCCTCACATTGGCCGAGTCGTTTCCAAAGTCCTCAACTACGGCCTGGACTTCGCCGGCCTCATTCATAAGCACCGCCACAACAAGGGGCTCGACCTGTCGCGTTATGCTCCATGTCAGGCCTATAGCCAAAACGATCGAGGCAGCGATCGCCGATACGGCGGCCGCTCGCCAACCGGAGCGATGATTGTCGTTGACCGCCTTGGCGGGATTTGCCGCAATCGCAAGCGATGTCCGTTGCTGTTCGGTCAGTCTGGAGGAAATCGCATTCCATAGGCTCGGCGATACATCCGTCGGCGCGAGACCTGTATCGAGCGGCAAGAACCGTTCGTACGCCTCAGCCACGGCCTGCTTCAAAGCTGCATTGAGCTCGATTTCCGCCTCAACATATGCCCTGTCGCCGTCCTCGAGCAGACCAAGCACATACTCGTCAGCGATGACGGAGATTTCGTTGGATTCGAGGTTCATGCCATGCACTCCCGCAGCGAGGAAAGGCCCCGCCGAATCCAGGACTTTGCGGTGCCCAGCGGCAGCCGCAACCGTCCGGCAATCTCGCCGTGGGTGTACCCACCCACATACGCCATCAGGATGCCGCGTCTGCGCACGTCATCCAGCCTGCTCAGGCATTCGTGCAACCGGCTGCCCCGATCCAGCTTATGCCAAGCCGACATGATCTCATCCAGTTGGTCGGCATCCCGCAAGACCTCCAGCTGGCCGTCTTCGACCAAATCCTCGCGACGCCCGTCACGCAGCAGATTGAGAGCCCGGTTGCGGACAATTGCATAAATCCACCCCCGCGCCGAACCGCGTGCCGGCGAGTATTGGTGCGAATGGGTCCAGATGCGGATAAAGCCTTCCTGCACCACTTCCTCGGCAAGCTCACGGCGCCTCAAAATGCGTTGCGCCACGGCGACGAGACGTCCGGCTTCCTGGTCGAATATCCGCTTCAATGCATCCTGGTCGCCTTTTGCACAATCGGCAAGCGCTGCTTCAAGGTCTGTCGACTGGTCTGTCACCAAGGCCAAGCGCGGTCTCCTCCTGGTGGCTTGCTATAAGCATATCTGTCGTAGTCGCTGTTGCCATGCGGGTAACCGCTCGTCCAGTCCATAAGCTCGGCCGGCCCCGAGTTCACTATATCGTGACGACACACCGCAGGGCCGCGTGGATGCAGGGTCGGAAATATTTTTCAGGTCTGCATCCAGAGCAGTCTCTCAGGTGTCTTACGATGGAGAGCGCGCAGGTGGCTCATGCCGAAGGCTCTCAACCAAGCAGAAACACAACTGGAGACCAACATGACCATTGCTCGCACCGCATTTGCCGCCTCAACTGTTCTCGTCATATCCACGACTGCTGTCATGGCTGCCCCGGTCCTCGGCCTCACGGGTGAGAAAACCTTGATCATGTTCGACACGGCGACACCCGCCGTCAGCAAGACGATCGAGGTTACCGGCGTTGACAAGCTTGTGGGCGTCGATTTCCGCCCAGGAAACAAGACAGTGATCGGCGTGACATCTGAACACGCGATCGTGTCCATCGATCTGGAGACCGGCGCCGCAACCGAAGTCGCCAAGATGGACAAGATGCTCACGCTCACGGAAGCGCCTGTCGTGGTCGATTTCAATCCCGTGGCAGATCGCCTGCGTTTCATGACAGGCACCACGAACCACCGCGTCCATCCTGATACAGGTGCCGTGACCGTCGACGGTACGCTCGCTTTTGAAGAGGGCGATATGCACAAGGGTGAAACGCCGGACATCGTTGCGGCGGCCTATACAAACTCGATTGGAAAGCCTGAAAAGACGGCGATGTACAATATCGATGCGACCATCGGCGCCCTCGTCCAGCAGACCAAGCCGAATGACGGAACGCTGAAGGCGATTGGAAAACTCGGCCTCAAGGAGAAGCCCGCCACCTACGCCTTCGATATCCAGGGTGAAGAGGGCGGCAAGAACACCGCTTTCCTCGTAGCGAGCAAGGCTCTCTACACAGTCAATCTGGAAACGGGTGCGGCAACGGAGATCGGCGCTATCGATGGCCTTGAGAACGAGATCCGCGACATCGCAGTTCTGCCATCCATGTGATAGGTTGGCGCAGAAGCTGTCTTGAACGCCATTTGGTGAAACCGTTTGCACGATATGATCGGCCGCCCCAACGGTGCGGTCGATCTCACTTTACCGGAGAGTGCAATTCACGGTACGACAATTACGTGCACCTGATCACACATTTCAAGGAGCTCGCGATACTCAGCCGAACGCGAAAGACGATCACTATTTCCGAATGTTAGCATAGACCCGCCGGGGCCACCCTCCGGTGCCAAATGGGTTCAATTTCTCGTGCTTATACACACTGGAAGGCGTGCGAACCACCAATCCCGGTATTCAGTTATGGATTTGCTCTTGAATGGGCTCGAGCCAGCGGCCCGATAGTTGCGTCTTTGGCGGGCTGAGGTTCTCTATAATTCTGCAGGCGCCTGAAAGCGCTATATTCAGCTATCCGGGGCCCAGCAGGAACAAGTTCTTTTCACCCACATTGTGCCCTCGTCTTTGCACCGGCGAATCCAGGGCATCCCAGGTGAGCAGGACACCTCGCTCAGAGCTTCACGATCGCCTTGCGAGCCAACAAGCCTTGCGGTGCGAACAACAGAACTGCAATGACAAGCAGAATGGTGAAGGCGTCGCGATAGCTGAGTAGGCTTTCCGGCAGGTAGGCCTGCAAGAAGACCTCGATGAAGCCGAGCAGAAAGCCGCCGGCGACGGCGCCCGAAAGGCTGCCGAGGCCACCGATGATCGCCGCGATGAAGGCCTTGAGCACCGGCAGGAAGCCCATCAGCGGATCGACGCTGCCGCGTTGGGCCACCCAGAGAATGCCGGCAACACCCGCCATGAGGCCGGAAATCGCGAAGGCCGTGGCAACGACCGCATTGGCGCGGATGCCCATCAGGCGGACGATGGCGAAATCCTCCGATGCCGCCCGCATGGCGCGGCCCAGCACCGTGGTGCGCAGGAAGAGGTTGAGACCGACCAGCATGATGACCGTGACGAGAATGGAAATCGCCTGGATGACGCCGATATGCAGACCGCCGATCTCGATGGTGCCGGACAGGCTCATCGGCATCGGTACCGGCTTGGGGCGAGCGGAAATGAAGTTCTGGAACAGCACGCGCAGGATGGCACTGACGGCAAAGCTCGTCAGGAGCAGCGTCGTGCCGCTCGCGCCGCGCACCGGCCGGAAGGCGGTGCGCTCCATCAGCAGCACCAGCACGATCGCGACGGCTAGCGCGAAGATGACGGCAAGGCCGAAGGGCATCCCGACGATCAGTGCGAAGCAGAGGCCGTAACCGGCGACCGTCATCAGTTCGCCATGGGCGAAGTTGATGAGGCCCATGATCGAGAAGACGACGGCAAGACCGAGCGCCAGCAGCGCATAGGTACCCCCGAGGCTCAGCGCATTGACCAGCTGCTGCAGGAACATGTCCATGGATGGTTTTCCTTCTTGCCGGTCACGCGCCGAGATAGGCGCCCTGGATTTCGGTGGAATTGCGCAGATCGGCAGCGGAGCCTGACAGCACGATGCGGCCGTTCGCCATGACATAGCCGGCGTCGGCGATCTCCAGCGACAGCGAGACATTCTGCTCGACGAGCAAGATGGTCAGTCCACGCTGGCGCAGGCCGGCGATCAGCTCGAAAATCTGGTCGACGATCTGCGGGGCAAGGCCGAGCGACGGCTCGTCGAGCAGCAGGAGATCGGGCGAGGACATCATGGAGCGGGCGATCGCCAGCATCTGCTGTTCGCCGCCGGAGAGTGAGCCCGCCTTCTGATGCAGGCGCTCCCTCAGGATGGGAAAGCGCGACAGCATGTCCTCGCGCACCGCGTCGATCTGCCCCCTGCCCTTGTGCATGGCACCGCCGAGGAGAAGGTGTTCGTCGACCGTGAGGGTCGGGAAGATGCGGCGCCCTTCCGGTGTCAGGGTCATACCCATGCGCACGATCATCTCGGGCGGCAAGGTGGAAATGTCCTTGCCGGCGAAGGTCACGCGGCCGGCTTTCTTGGCGGCAAGGCCAACGAGCGCATTGAGCGTCGAGCTCTTGCCGGCGCCATTGGCACCGAGGAGGGTGACGATCTCGCCCTTGCGGACCTTGAGATCGACGCCCTTCAGCGCCTCGACCGGCCCATAGGCGACCTTGAGGCCGCTGACCTCGAGCATCGGGGTCTCGTCGGAAATGTCACGCGTCATCGGGCAAATCCTCGCCGCGGCTCATCCGCCCCGGCCAACAGCAGGAAGATTGCCCTCCGGCACGACCGGAGGGCATCACTTGAACATCACGGTGCGGGAACGTCCTCGGCCGCCGGCACACCCTGGCTGACCAGCGAGCGGTTGCCGCCATCGATGCGCACGAGCGAGACGGAGCGCAGCGGCATGCCCTGCGTACCGACATAGCTGATCTTGCCGGTCACGCCCTCGACGCCGTCGAGCGACGCGATGGCTTCGCGGATAGCTGTCGAGTCCACGCTGTCAGCCTTGGTGACGGCCGCCTCGATGACCTTGCCGAGATCGTAGCCGTTGGCGATGTAGACCGTGTCCGGGTCCTGGCCGAACTTCGCCTTGTACTTCTCGTTGAAGGCGGCAAGCGGGCTGCCTTCCGTCGCGAAGCCTGCCGTGGTGAAAACCACGCCGTCGACGAGCGGACCGAGACCGAAGGTTGTCGGGGAATCGATGCCATCGCTGCCGAGGATCGGCGTGGTGACGCCCGCACCGCGCAATTGGCGGATGAAGGCCGGGAAATCCGGTTCATAGGCGGCGGTCATGATGACGTCGGGCGCCGGGTTCAGCGCCTTGATCTTGGTGACTTCGGCGCTGAAATCCTGCTGGCCCATGCTGTAGGTGCCTTCGCCGACGACTTCGCCGCCCTTGCCCTTGAAGCTGGTCGCGAAATATTCCGGCAGCTTCAGCGTATACGCGGTATCCGGCGACTTTAGCACATAGGCGGTCTTGAAGCCCTTTTCCTTGGCATAGTTCGCCAGCACCGCGGCCTGCACGTTGTCGGCCGGGTAGTTGCCGAACATGTAGTCGCCGACGGCGAGCGGCATGGTCGGCGTCGTGGCGCAGAAGGAGAAGGCCGGGATCTGCGCAGCCTGGGTGATCTGGCCGGCGGCGATCGACGGGTCGGCGTCGCAGGGCGTGATGAGGATCTTGATACCCTCGTCGACCAGTTCTTGCGCCACGAGCGCGGTCTGGGCGGCATCCGAGCGGGTATCTTTGGCGATCAGCTTGATCGGGAATTTACCGGCGATGCCGCCGGCCGCGTTGATTTCGTCGACGGCCATCTGCAGGCCTTTCAGCGATGGCTGGTCATAGGGCGCAAGGCCGCCGGTCTGCGCGGTCGCAAGCCCGACGACAAGGTCCTCGGCAAGTACGGGGAACGCGAGGGCGCCAAGCGCGGTGGACAAGAACAAGGCCTTCAATGTCGTTTTCATTCTTATTCTCCTCTGGTGGTTATGCGGGCTTGCCGGCGGTATGCGGATCGAGATCCGGCATGGCGGCGTCGATTGCGGACTTCGTCTGCTGTGCCGTCGAACGGCGGCGACCGATATAGGCTTCAATGACGGCGGGATTGGCCTGGATTTCAGCGGGCGTGCCGATTGCGATCTGCTGGCCCTTGTTGAGCACCACGACCACGTCGCAGAGCCGCATGATGAGCTTCAGGTCGTGCTCGACGACGAGGAGCCCGAGGCGGTGCTTCGTGCGGATACGGTCGAGCACGGTCATCAGTTCCTGCGTTTCGGCCGGGTTCATGCCGGCGGCGGGCTCGTCGAGCAGCAGGTAACGGGGTTTCAGCGCCAGCGCGCGGGCAATTTCCAGCCGCCGTTGCGCACCGTAGGACAACGTGTCGGCAAGCTGGCCCTCGACAGTGCCGAGACCGACTTCAACCAGCGCCTCGCGGGCAAGGCCCACGGGATCGCGCTCGCCGGCGACGGCGCTTGCGGCGACCGTGACGTTTTCCAAGACGGTGAGGTTTTTGAAAAGACGGATATTCTGGAAGGTGCGGGCAAGGCCGGTGACCGGCACCCGATGCACCGGGAGCGACGCGACATCTGTGCCATCGATCATCACCCGGCCGGTGGACGGCGGCACCACACCCGAGACGCTGTTGATGAGCGTCGACTTGCCGGCGCCATTCGGGCCGATCAGGCCCGTAACGAGGCCCGGACGGATTTCGAAGTCGGCCTTTTCCAGCGCGACCAGCCCGGAGAAACGCTTGCCGACATTTTCGACGCGCAGCGTACCGGTATCCCTGGGCGTTGCCTGCACCGGCTGCCCGGCCATCGGCTTGACGACGCCCGCGGCGAGGCGCTTGAGGAACGGCACCTGCTCGTCGATTTCGCGCACGCCGAGCAGGCCATCCTGAAGGCGATACATGACAAGCAGGATGGCAAGGCCGATGCCGATATCGGTGAGACCGAACACCGTCGGCAGCGAGAAGACGCCGAGATCGACGCCGCCTTCCAGCTTTCGCAGCAGTTCCACGATCAGCATGATGACGGCCGAACCGACGACCGCACCGGAGACGGTGGTGATGCCACCGAGGATCAGCATTGCGAGCAGCATGAAGGTGAAGTTGAAATAAAAATCCTTCGGCGAGAAGGCGCCGATGAAATGCGCAAACAGCACGCCCGCCGCCCCGGACAGGATCGCACCCAGCACCCAGGCCAGGAAGCGGTGCAGGCGCACATTGACGCCGACGGCCGTCGAGGCAATCTCATCCTCCCGCGAAGCGCGCAGCTTCATACCGGCGGCGCTATCGCGATAGATACGCGCGACGGCGACCGCGAGAATGGCGAAAGGAAGCGCGACCCAGATATTCACCGCACGGGGAATGCCGAAGAAGGTCTGGCTGCCGCGGGTAAAGTCGCTGGAGGCGACCAACACGACATGCACGATGACGAGGAAGCCGAGCGTACAGATCGAGGCCGAGGAGCCGCCGAGCCGGGCAACCGGAATGCCGATGGCGACCGCCACCAGCGCGACGACGACAAGCGCCACAAGAAGGGCCGGCAGAAACGGCATGCCCCAGCCCATCAGCCAGTCCGGCAGATTCGGTAGTGCTGTCTTCTGCACGATCGGATTGATGGTCAGGAGGCCGGACGCATAGGCGCCGACGGCCATGAAGCCGACATTGCCGAACGAGATGATGCCGGAATTGCCGCTGTAGACGCCAATGCCGATGACGGCGATCACGTTGATCAGGAACAGCGTCACCAGCCGTTCCCCTGCCCCTGGAAAGAGGCCTTTCGCCACCAGGGCCGCGACCACCAGGGGGAGCACCGTCGCGATGATCCCGACGACGGTTCCGCGCCTTATGCGCACCATCAGCATTCTCCCGATTTGCGGCTTCTTTTGTCGAGCCCGTTCCCGCAACAAACGTTAATCGAGAAACCGCGTATGTCAATCTTGTTTCATTTTTTATTGTCTGCTAGCAAGAATGTAACAAAATTAAAATCGCGCCACGAACGCCGATCACGAGAGGGAGGCAAGGAATGGCCATTCGAGACCGCCTGACGGACGGGGAAATCGCCTTCACACGGGCGGAGCTGAAAATCGTGCGGCAGCTGCTGTCGAACTATCCGGCAGCCGGGCTCAACACGGTTGCGCATCTCGCCGCGGCCGCCGATGTCAGCAACCCTACGGTCGTGCGCTTTGCCAACAAGCTTGGCTTCGAAGGCTATCCAGAATTCCAGGCGGCGCTTCTCAGCGAAGTGCAGGAGCGGATGAGCTCGCCGCTCTCCATGCTCGACACGCGCAAGCCGTCCCTGGAACAAGAGAATTTCTACCAATACTTTTTGCGTGCCAGCATTCACGCGCTGGAAGCGTCGATGCAGATGCTGCCGCCCGATGATTTCGAGGCCGCCATCGATGCCGCCGCCGATCTCAACATGCGCGTTCATTGCCTCGGCGGACGGTTCAGCGGCTTCCTTGCCGGTCTTCTGTGGTCGCATATGAAGCAGCTGCGCGGCGAAACGCGCTGGATCAACGGCTCGCAGGCCGATCAGGTCGACCAGCTGGTCGATCTCGGCAAGCGCGACGTGCTCTTCGTCTATGACTACCGACGCTACCAGATCGACACGATCCGTTTTGCCCGACAGGCGGCCAAGCAGGGTGCGCGCATCGTGCTCTTCACCGACCGCTGGGTTTCGCCGATCGCCGAATTCGCCTCCGTTACGCTGATGGCGCCGGTCGATACGGTCTCGCCCTATGACACGATGGTGCCCGCCATCGCCCAGACTGAGGCGCTGATCGCCGGCCTGACCGCGCGCCTTGCCAACCAGTCGCGCGGCCGCATCGAGCGCATGGAGGAGCTGCGCCGCAGCTATGCCATCACCGAAGACGCCTACAGCCCGCCGGTCGACGGTAGCAAATGACATTGCGCCCGAACGGCGAACCGACATCCATTGGAGGACAGACATGACTGCGATTGAAGTGCAATACGGCAAGGACCTGCTGCGGCGCGACAGCACCTACGAGGCCGGCATGACGGCCCTGCTCTATGTCGACATGCAGCGCATTTGGTGCGAGCCGAACCTCGACCCGACCCATCCGCAGGATGCCGACAGCTACTACCACCGCCGTCTGCGCGAAAAGGTCATCCCCAACCAGGTCCGCATTCTCGAAGCGGGCCGCAAGGCCGGCTGCAACGTGCTGCACACCATCATCGAAAGCCTGACGCTTGATGGCCGCGACCGCTCGCTCGACCACAAGCTTTCCGACATGCATGTGCCGAAGGGCTCGCCCGAGGGACAGGTGATCCCGGCGCTCGCGCCCATCGACAACGAGATCGTACTGCCGAAAACCTCCTCCGGCGTCTTCAACTCGACGAACATCGACTACGTGCTGCGCAACCTCAACACCCGCTACCTGATCATCGCCGGCGTCGTCACCGACCAGTGCGTCGACATGGCCGTGCGCGATGCCGCCGACCGCGGCTATCTCGTCACGGTCGTCGAGGATGCCTGCGCCACCTACAGCCAGGAACGCCACGACGCGGCGATGCGCGCCTATGCCGGCTATTGCTGGATCACGGACACCGACACCGTCGTCAGCCGCCTCGGCGGGCTCGGCCGCACCTGATCGTTTCAAGAAGGGGATCACCATGACCGAGAGCAGCAACGGCAAGGCCTTCGCCGACCTGACGGAACTTGCGACCTTCGTCACGACCGACATTGCCGGCATCACCCGCGGCCGCAGCTTCGCGGCCTCCGAGATCGAGGATTACCTGCGCAAGGGCGTGGGCTGGGTGCCGGCGAACCTCGCGCTGACACCGTTCGACCTCATTGCCGACCCGAACCCCTGGGGCTCGGCCGGCGACCTGCGGCTGATGGCCGATCCCGCCAGCAAGGCGCGCGTCACCTGCCTGCCGGACGAGACGCCGCTGCACTTCTACCATGCCGACATCACGGACCTCACGGGCGAGCCATGGGAGTGCTGCGTGCGCAGCTTCCTGAAGGCGACGCTGGCCGAATTCGAGAAAGAAGCCGGTCTCAGGGTCATCAGCGCGGTCGAGCAGGAATTCCAGGTGCTCGGCGCCGACTGGCCCGCAGCCCCTGCCTTCGGCCTGCGCGCCCAGCGCCGCGCCGAACCCTTCGGATCCCTGCTGATGACCGCGCTGAAGGAAGCCGGCGCCGAGCCGGAAATGTTCCTGCCGGAATATGGCAAGGACCAGTTCGAAGTCACCTGCCGCCCCGCCCCCGCCCTTGTCGCCGCCGACCGCGGCGCGACGATCCGCGCCGTGACCCGCGAGGTTGCCGCCCTCTTCGGCTGGACCGCCAGCTTCGCGCCGAAGACGGACCCCAACGGCGTCGGCAACGGCGTGCACCTGCATGTCAGCTTCACCGATCTCGACGGCAACCCCGTGACCTTCGACGCCTCGCGCCCCGGACGGCTCTCCAAGGTCGCCGGGTCCTTCGCGGCCGGCGTCATCAGGCACCTGCCGGCGCTTGCCGCCTTCACCGCGCCCTCCGTGCTCTCCTACATGCGCCTCGTGCCACATCACTGGAGCGCGGCCTATACCTGCCTCGGTGAAAAGAACCGGGAAGCGACGCTGCGCATCTGCCCGACGCTCGACCTGCCCGGCAGCAACCCGGCCAAACAGTTCAACATGGAATACCGCGCTGCGGACGCCTGCGCGAGCCCGCATCTGTCGCTGGCCGTCGTGCTGCGTGCCGGCCTCGAGGGCATTCGCGCCGGGTTGGAACAGCCGCCATTGATCAACACCGACCCGTCGGAATTCTCCGCCGAGGAACAGGCGAGGCTCGGCATCCGCCGCCTGCCTTCCAGTCTTTCGGAGGCACTCGATACGCTGGCTGCCGATGACGTGGTGACGGGCTGGTTCTCGAAGGATTTCCTCGACTGCTATTTCGCCATGAAGCGCAAGGAGATCGAAATCGTCGAGGGTCTTTCGCCCGAAGACCTCTGCGCCCGCTACGCCACCGTCTATTGATTGGGCAGATCATGACCTCAAGCAATGTCATTCCCCATCCCGAGAACCGGTGGCGGCACGATCCGGCCCTGCCGCTGCTCGCCATCGACGAGCCGCCGCCCTATAGCGTGATCAATCCCAATGGGACCTCACCCTACCTGCTGCTTTGTGAACATGCGTCCAACCGTATCCCGAAGGCGCTCGGCGACCTCGGTCTGCCGGAGACGGAGCGCCGACGCCACATCGCCTGGGATATCGGCGTCAACGCCCTGTCCCAGCATCTCAGCCGCATGCTCGATGCGCCGCTATTCATGACGAACTATTCGCGGCTCGTCATCGACTGCAACCGTCCCCTCGGCGTCCCCTCGGCCATGCCCGAAATCAGCGAAACGACCAAGATCCCCGGCAATATCGGCCTGACGGAAGCCGAGAAGGCGCAGCGCATCGAGACGTTGTTCACGCCCTATGCCGAGGCCGTCGCGAGACGGCTAGACCTGTTGCAGCAACAGGGCAAGCGCCCGATCGTCGTCGGGATCCATTCCTTCACGCCTGTTTATTTCGGCAAGCAACGCCCATGGCACGCCGGTATCCTCTATGGACAGGCAACCGGCTTCGGCCAAATGCTAGTCCGGGAACTCCAGGCAGAATCCGGCCTCACCATCGGCGACAACGAGCCTTACATCATCCATCGGGATGAGGACTATACGGTGCCCGTCCATGCGGACGCACGCGGCCTGCCGGGTGCCCTCATCGAGGTGCGGCATGATCTGATCGACACGCTTTCCGGCGTCGGCGAATGGGGTGACAGGCTCACCCGCTGTTTCAAGGCGGCATTGCAGGAGCAGGGCTGATGGAGGACAGTCTCTACGACAGGGATGAAGCGGCCATCGGCACCCTGCAGAAACTGCGCTTCTTCCCGCTTGCCATCAGCGGCGGAAAGGGTGCGCGGCTTGTGGAGGAGAATGGCCGCGAACTCATCGACCTCTCCGGCGCCTGGGGCGCGGCGAGCCTCGGCTACGGCCATCCCGCCATCGTCGAGGCCGTCTCCACCGCCATCGCCAACCCTGCCGGCGCAAGCATCCTTTCCGCCTCGAACGCACCGGCCGTGGCGCTTGCCGAAAGGCTGCTGGCGCGTTTTCCCGGTCGCGGCGGGCATAAGGTCTGGTTCGGCCATTCCGGCTCCGATGCCAACGAAGCCGCCTATCGGGCGATCGTGAAGGCAACCGGCCGCACCGGCGTCATCGCCTTTGTCGGCGCCTATCACGGCTGCACCGTCGGCTCTATGGCATTTTCCGGCCACAGCGTTCAGGCCGGCGCAGCCAAGGCGGATGGGCTGATCCTTCTGCCCTACCCCGATCCCTACCGCCCCCATGAGGGCGATCCGACGGGCGATGCCATCCTCACGCTTCTCAGGGAAAAGCTGGCTGTGGTTCCGGCCGGCTCGATCGGTGCGGCCTTTATCGAACCGATCCAGTCAGATGGCGGCTTGATCGTTCCTCCCGATGGTTTTTTGCGCAAGTTCGCGGATATCTGCCGCGCCCATGGCATTCTCGTCGTCTGCGACGAGGTGAAGGTGGGCCTTGCCCGCAGCGGCCGCCTGCATTGCTTCGACCACGAGGGCTTCGTGCCCGATATCCTGGTGCTCGGCAAAGGCCTTGGCGGCGGCTTGCCGCTCTCAGCCGTCATCGCACCGGCCAATATCCTCGATTGCGCCAGCGCATTTGCCATGCAGACCCTGCACGGCAATCCGGTCTGCGCCGCCGCAGGCCTTGCCGTGCTCGAAACGATCGACCGCGAAAACCTTGCCGCAGGCGCGGAGCGCAAGGGAAAATTGCTGCGCGACGGTCTGGCGTGGCTTGCCGAACGCCACACCCTCATCGGCGACATTCGCGGCCGGGGCCTTGCCTGCGGCGTCGAACTCGTACTCGACCGCCAAAGCCGTGCGCCGGCGCGCGTGGAGACCGCAAAGCTGATCTACTGCGCCTACGAACTCGGCGTCGTGCTCTATTATGTCGGCATGAACGGCAATGTGTTGGAAATGACACCGCCGCTGAGTATCACAGAAAATGATATTCACCAGGCAATAGAGCTGCTCGATAGAGCCTTCTTCGAGCTCCCAACGATATCGGACGAAGTCCTTTCGAGGTTTTCTGGTTGGTAGTGGTGTTCGGTACACGCAGCGCAAGTCTTTCAAAAAGTCTGCAAAATCACTCGCTCAAGTACGATTGGTCCGTTGACCTTTCCCGGTTGAACTCATCCATTTTGAACTAAGCCCTGGCCCCCGAGAGGACCAGAGAATGGAGCGCAACCGTTTCATGGACAGACAGATCTCGGCCTTCTGAAAGAGTATGAGGCCGGCACGCCAGTAGCGTAGCCTTACCGTAAGCGCGCCTCATCGATGCTAGTGTCTATAAGTTCGGAGGCATGGATGTTCAGCTGACAGGCGGCTGAAGACGCTGGAAGAAGCGGACACGATGTCAATTGACGCAACCTAGCCATCCCGCTTCAGCAAAAGTGATGGTGTGGAACGGCCCTTCGCACCGGCATCAAGGATGCCCACTGCGCGCGAGGCGGTCATTTTGCAGGATATGGCTCTTAATGAGGGGCGAACTGGCGACCCTGTTGGTGAATCCTCGTCCGCATTGGATTTCTCTTACCAACCCATCGTCTTGCTGCTTGTGTGGCTGCGCATCTTGCGGCCGAGGTGCAGTTTGATGAAAGCACTTGTTCGCCGAGCGTGACTCCGCATTGCGGTTACATCTCTACTCCCCATGCAAGCACAATTTGGGGCAGGTACCACGGTTGTGATATCGACACGTAGAGGCTAGCGCCGCGCCGTGAGGCGTGTTGAACGAATGCCGTGCCTGAAGTTCAGGCCACCGCCGCCCGCCGGCCCGGAAATTTGTGGATTTCTACGCGTTGGAAGATGGGGGGTGTTTGTACGTCCGAATGCGCATGCCCTCCAAGGCTGCAGGCGCCTGGCTCACACCAGTTGCCACGCTCCTGCGGAAGCCGCCAGGTGTACATATCTTCGCTCCGGTCCTTTTCGTCGTCAGGCAATTCCCGGTAGAGGCCCTCCAGAAAGACGCTTTTCCATTCCCCCCAAGTCACCAACTACTCAACCTCCACGCGGGCGCGTAGACTGAAGTGAAGGTCGTCTATCTTCTTTCCTGGCAAAGAAAAACTGTAGAAAACCCGTTTCTGATAGATGTAATGGATCGGCGCAACATGGGGCGGGTTACCGGAGATGTATCCTAAAATCCGGCAAACAGGCCTCGAGCACCAAACTTACCGTTTGTATCGTGATAAATTCCAAGCTGGCGCAACTTTCGAGCTTGATCACCACTTCATACAACGAACACCAGAACATGCCTGCCACCATCCACGGGCAAACGTATCGGACCGCTAGCGTAGGGCAACGACGCGCCGTCCAACGTCGCGGAGGGCGTGCTGTTTGGTCGATCGGAAGCCCTTCTGACCTGGATATCGTAGCAAGTGTCTCCCATTCTGAACGCCACCTCGACCTGCGGCCATGATGCCGGCAGGCAAGGGTCCATCACGAGCACTGCGCCTTCCCGGCGCAGGCCGAGGATGCCCTCGATGCCGGCGCGGTACATCCAAGCGGCGGAGCCTGTGTACCATGTCCAGCCACCGCGCCCGACATGGGGGGCGACCGAGTAGACGTCGGCGGCGACCACATAGGGCTCGACCTTGTAGCGTGCTGCCGCTTCGGGTGTGTTTGCATGATTGATCGGATTCAGCAGGGCGAAGAGATTGTGTGCCTTATCGCCTTGCCCCATCCGCGCGAAAGCGAGGATCGCCCACATGGCAGCGTGGCTGTACTGGCCGCCGTTCTCACGCAGGCCCGGCGGATAGCCCTTGATGTAACCCGGGTCACGTGGAGTCGCGTCAAAAGCTGGTGTGAAGAGAAGGGCAAGCCCCTCCTCTTTGCGGATCAGATGGCGCTCCAGCGACGCCATGGCGGCGGCGGCGCGGGCGGGATCGGCAGCGCCGGATAGAACCGCCCAGGTCTGGGCGATGCTGTCGATCCGGCATTCGTCATTGTCCTTCGATCCCAGCCATGAGCCATCATCGAAGGTGGCGCGCCGGTACCAAGCCCCGTCCCAGGTTTCCTGTTCAATGGAAGCCTTGAGATTCTCTGCATGCGCCTTCCAGTGTGCGGCTCGTTCGGGGTCGCGGCTCTCCGCAAGCGGCGCGAACAAGTCGATTGTGCCGATCAGCATCCAGCCGAGCCAGACGCTTTCCCCTTCACCGCCCTCGCCGACCCGGTTCATGCCGTCGTTCCAGTCGCCGGTGCCAATCAGGGGCAGGCCATGACGGCCGGTGAGCGTGACGGCCTGGTCGAGGCCGCGGGCGCAATGTTCGAAGAGCGAGGCCGTCTCGCCGGAGGGCGTCGGCTGGAAGAAGGCATCGTGTTCCCCCTCGGCGAGGACTGGTCCATCCAGAAACGGGATGACCTCATCGAGGATCGCCGCATCGCCGGCCGTTCCGACATAGGTCGCGGTGGCGAAGGCGAGCCAGACGCGGTCGTCGGAAATTCGCGTGCGAACACCCGCGCCCGAATGGGGCAGCCACCAATGCTGCATGTCCCCTACGGCAAACTGCCGGCCTGCCGCGCGCAGGATATGCGCCCGTGTCTCCTCCGGCCGGGCGAAAGCCAGCGCCATGCCGTCCTGCAACTGATCGCGGAAACCATAGGCACCGCTTGCCTGATAGAAGGCCGAGCGCGCCCATATGCGGCAGGCGAGCGTCTGGTAGAGCAGCCAGCCGTTCAGCATGATGTCCATCGCCCGATCCGGTGTCCTGACCTGCACGGTCTGCAACAGCGTCTGCCAATGCGCGTTCACGTCGGCAAGAACCGCGCCGAGATCGGCGGCGCGGTAGCGGGTGATCAGCGCGCCGGCTTCCTCCGCCGAAGCGGCTTCACCGAGGAAGGAGACGAGTTCGATGCTTTCACCCGGGTCGAGTTCGATCGTGCATTGCAATGCAGCGCACGGATCGAGGCCCGCGCCGACCTTGGCGCCGAGCGGCATTCGTCTTGTAAGCGCCGCCGGTCGCGCGGAGCTCCCGCCCCGCCCGAGGAATTCCGTGCGGTCGCCGGTCCATGCGGTCTGCCGTCCACCGAGATCGGCGAAGGCGACGCGGCCGGGAAAACCCATGGCCGATCGATTGCTAGCGAAGATCGCGCCCGTCTCGACGTCCAGGGATGTTGCAATGAACGGCGCGCTTGCACCCCGCAGGGTGCCGAGCACCCATTCGGCATAGCTCGTGATCGACAGGCGGCGCGGCCGCGACGAATGGTTGGTCAGCGTCAACCGCGAAATGCGGATGGGATCGGCAAGCGGCACGTAGGAGAGCAGGTCGCTTTCGATCCCGTGCGCCCGATGCGCGAAACGGCTGTAACCGAAGCCGTGGCGCGCCACATACCGTCCGGAATCTCGGATCGGCTGGGGTGTGGGGCTCCAGAGGTCGAGTGTCTCCTCGTCGCGGATATACAGGGCCTCACCGGAGGGGTCGCAGACCGGGTCGTTGGACCATTGCGTGATCTGGTTCTCACGGCTGTTTTCCGCCCAGCTATAGGCGCTGCCGTCCGCCGACACCTGGAAACCGAAGGCGGGATTCGCGATAACGTTGATCCAGGGCATCGGGGTCGTCGCGCCGTTTTCCAGCACGGTCACATATTCCGTGCCGTTCCTGTCGAACCCGCCCAGCCCGTTGAAGAATTCTAGATCCACCGGTGGCGCGACCATCTCGGCCGAGGATTTCGAGGGAAAGGGCGGCGGCAGAGGAGCCGAGCGCTCGATGCCGTCGGAAAGACGCGCCAACTGATCGGCGATCAGGCCACGATGGGCCGAAAGCACGACGCGCGCGGTGGCGTTCAGGAGGTTTTTCGTCTCCTGGTTCAGGAAATCGGCGCGCAGCACGTGCACCGCGCCCTGTGCCGGCGTGTCGCCGAAACGCGGGCGGGACTGGCTGGAGCGCACGGCGGCCTCGACGGCGTTCTGCAGATCCTGCACATAGGACGCAGCGCGCTCGTTGACGATCACCAGATCGACGGCGAGCCGCTTGATGCGCCAGTATTCGTGCGCGCGCAGCATCTGGCGCAGCTGCGGAAGGTCTTCGGCATCCTCGATGCGCAGCAGCACGATCGGCAGGTCGCCGGAAATGCCGTAGGGCCACAGGCCCGACTGCGGCCCGGCACCGGCAAGGATGGCATCCGACGCGGGGCGGAAGCGCGCGTCGGCATAGAGGATGGGCGCGGCAAGACGCTGGAAGTCCGCAGCCTCCTCCAGATCCATGTCGAGATGGTGAAGCTGCACCTGCGCCTGGGTCCAGGCAAGCGTCTTCGCCCGCTCGAAGGCGCTCCTGTCGTGGTGCTTGTCGATCCGTTCGAGGAGCTCTTCCCGCGAGCCGGCGACGACCGTCCAGAAGGCGACGCGCGCCACCTTGCCGGGAAGCACCCGCACGCTGCGGCGCAGCGCGAAGATCGGATCGAGAACGGTTCCCGCGGTGTTGGACAGCGCCTGCCCGTCGTGGATGGCCGCGGCGGTGGCGATGGAACGGCCGCGCCCGAGGAAACGGGCGCGATCGGATTCGTATTGCGAATCGGCAACCGCATCGCCCTCGACCACCGCGAAATGGGCGGCCCAGATCTCGGCCTCCGAAGGCGCGCGGCGGCGCCGCGTGGCGATGAGCGCGCCGTACTCCGGCAAATACTCGGTCTCAACGAACATCTTGTCGAAAGCGGGATGCGCGTTGTCGGTCGCCGGCGTGGCAAGCACCAGTTCGGCATAAGAGGTCAGCTCGATCTCGCGCACTCGTCGCCCGCTATTGGTGAGGCAGATCCGGCGCACCTCGCCGTCATCTTCGCCGGAGACGATGACATCCATCTCCGTCGTCAGCGTCTCGTCATGGCGAATGTATTGCGCGTGATCCTCGCCGAAGACCACCGAGGCCTCGGCCCTGTCGCCCGTTGCCAGGGGGGTGAGTGAAAAGACTGTGCCAGTCTGCATGTCCCTGAGAAAGATGAAGGCGCCGCAATCGTCGCGGGTCGCATCTTCGCGCCAGCGCGTGACGGCGATATCGCGCCAGCGGCTGTAGCCGCCGCCCGAGGCCGTCAGCATCACCGCATAGCGCCCGTTGGACAGGAGATGCGTGACCGGCGCGCCGGCGACGGGCAGCGCCAGCCGGCGCACCGACGGCGCCGGGTTCAGGGAAATTCCTGCGGATGCCTTGACCTCCTCGGCGCGCGGGCGGGCAATCGCCACGTCGCGCGGCATGCGCTCCGACAGCAGAAGCTCGCTGGCCATGATCATCGGCTCGCGGTGGAACCGCGCCCGCATGCGCCCGTCCTGCAGGAGGACGGCAATGGCGACGATGGTCATGCCCTGATGGTGGGCCATGTAGCTGCGGATGATCTCGACGCGGGCATCTTCGGGCAGGCGGGCGCGGGTGAAATCCAGCGCCTCGTAGAAACCGTGAACGCCGCGCGCACCGAGGGATTCGAGATGCCGGTAGTTGTCGAGCGCGGCATGGGGATCGACCATGGCGGCAAGGCCGGTGGCATAGGGGGCGATAACCATGTTGCCTGACAGCCCGCGCTTGAGGCCGAGCCCCGGCACGCCGAAGTTGGAATATTGATAAGTGAACTCTATATCGCGCGCATTGAAGGCGGATTCCGATATGCCCCAGGGCACGTGCCGCGATCGCCCATAGGCCTCCTGCCTCGCGACGATCAGCCTGTTTGTGTCGTCGAGCAGGCTTCCCGCCGGTGCGCGCATCACGAGCGAAGGCATGAGATATTCGAACATCGAGCCCGACCAGGAGATCAGCGCCGAGCCGCTGCCGAGCGGCGTCGCCGCCCGACCGAGGCGGAACCAATGGCGCGTGCTGATATCGCCCTTAGCGATGGCGAAGAAGCTCGCAAGCCGGGCTTCCGAAGCGAGAAGGTCGTAGCAGTTCGGGTCGAGCCCGTTGTCGGCGAGCGAATAGCCGATGGACAGGAGCTTCCTGTCGGGATCGAACAGGAAGGCGAAATCCATGTCGAGCGCCATGGTGCGGGCTGTGTCCGAAAGCGCCTGAAGCCGGGCTTTCACGGAGGCGGCATCGTCGCGGAAGACCTGCCGGTCGCGCGCGGCCTGTGTGACGGATCGGGCGAGCGCGCCTATCCAGAACGTAAGATCGGCGGCCGTGCCGTCATCGGCAGGTGCTGCCTGCTCGGCCAGTTTCAAGGCCTTGTCAAGAAGCCGTGTCAATGCCGGTGTTGCGGCCTCGATGGATTGGGGGCCACGCACGAGGGCTTCAGCCTCGTCGAGAATGGCTGTCAGGCTGGCACCGGGATTGCCGGCCGTCTCGCCGAGAGCCATGCGGGTGAGCGCCAGCGTATCACCGAAACCCTCCCCGTCTTCCGCCGGCGGCGTCCCGGCCCACTCCTCGCAGGCATTCGCAAACGCGATCAGGTGGCCGGCGAGATTGCCGCTATCGACGGAGGAGACATAGGCGGGAGCGAGGGTTCTGAGATCGCGCGTATCGTACCAGTTGAAGAAATGTCCGTTGAAACGATCAAGCCGCTTGAGCGTAGAGAAAGTCGCTTCCAACCGTTCAAGCGCTTCAAGGGTCCCCACCCAGCCGAAGTCGCGCGCGGCGACCGTCGAGAGAAGATAGAGGCCGATATTGGTCGGCGAGGTGCGGTGGGCGATGGCGGGCAGCGGGGTTTCCTGGAAATTGTCCGGCGGCAGCATGTTTTCCAGCGGGGTAACGAAGGTCTCGAAGAACCGCCATGTGCGTCGCGCGACGAGCCGGAGTTCCGCCGCATCGCCATCCGAAAGCGCCCGGCCCGGCCGTGCTGTCGGCGACCGGCTGACCCAGAGCGCGATGGCGGGCGTGGCCGACCAGAGGAGCGCCAGCAGCAGAGCCAGAGGCCAGGCGGCCGGCGAAAACGCGACGGCAGCAGTGAGAAGGATCAGCGCGGTCGCCGTGCCGCCCGCCATGTCGCGGTAGAAGCCGGCAAGCGTCAGCCGTGTCCGGTTTCCGGACGTCGCGGCGGTCGTCCACTCCAAGAGTTTCCTGCGCGTCACCATCAGCCGGCCAGCGGTTCTGAGCACGGCGTCGCAATTGCGCCATGCCTGATCGGGCAGGAAGGAGAGGACAAGCGCGGCCTGCATCGCGGCGAGCTTGATGTCGCCGGCAAGTCTGACGGCATGGCTGCTCAGCTGCAGGCCACTGCGGCGCGGCAGGATGGCGAAGGCTACCGGCAGGAAAGCGGGAAACGCGATGCAGGCCGCGATGAGCAACGCACCTGTCACGCCCGCCTGCAACGGCATCGCGCAACAGGCTACGAGCGCCGCGAATATCGATGGTGCAATGAGGGTACGGCGCAGATTGTCCAGCATTTTCCAGCGGCCGAGTGCGGGAAGCGCCCGCCGTCCGAATATCCAGGGCAGCAGCTGCCAGTCGCCGCGCGCCCAGCGGTGCTGGCGCCGGGCGGCGACGTCGTAGCGCGACGGAAAATCGTCGACCACCTCGACATCGGAGGCAAGCCCCGCCCGCGCGAACGTGCCCTCGAAAAGGTCGTGGCTGAGAAGGGTATTCTCGGGTATGCGCCCGGCCAGCGCCGCCTCGAAGGCATCGACGTCATAAATGCCCTTGCCGGTATAGGAACCCTCACCGAACAGATCCTGATAGACGTCGGAAACGGCCGCGGCATAGGGATCCATGCCGCCGGGCGCGGAAAAGACCCGCTGGTAGAGCGAGCCTTCGCGGCCGATGGGAAGCGACGGGGTGACACGCGGCTGGATGATCGCATAACCATCGACGACCCGCTGCTGCCCGATATCGAAGCGCGGCCGGTTGAGAGGATGCGCCATCTTGCCGATCAGCCGCAGGACCGTGTCGCGCGGCAGTTTCGTATCCGCGTCGAGGGTGATGACATAGCGCACGTCCGGCGGGACGGACGGCGACTTTCCGCCGAGCGCCATGAAGCTGGTGTCAGTGGCGCCGCGCAGCAGGCGGTTGAGCTCGTGCAGCTTGCCGCGCTTGCGCTCCCAGCCCATCCAGAGGGTCTCGCCGGCATTGAACCGGCGCTTGCGGTGCAAAAGCAGGAAGCGGTCGCCAGAAGGACCCGGCCCGTGCCGGTGATTGAGGTCGGCCATGCCCTCGACAGCGAGCGCGAGAAGCGCACCATCGCCCTCGACGGTCTCCTGCGACGCATCCTTCCCGTCGGTCAGCAGGGCAAAACTCAGGTCGCCGCCAGCGCCCGAGAGATGATGGACCTCCAGCCGCTCGATCTGCTCCAGCAGGTCGGCACGATTGCTCAGGAGCGTCGGCACGACGACCAGCGTGCGTGACGACGATGGGACACCCTGCGCGAGTTCCAGTCCCGGCAGACCGGTCGCGCCGTGGCTCCAGCTCACGAAGCGGTTGACGAGCGCCGTCGCGATATCGCTTGCCGGCAACAGCGCCAGCATCGCGAAGACGATCATGCCGGGCGCCGAGAGACCAGTGATAGACAGCAGCCATAGCGCAAGCGCCAGAAGCATCGCCGTCATGAACCCGATCGCCCCGGCATAGCCGGCAATGCCCGTGCGCGCCGCCAGCCGCCCGGCGATTAGGTGCCGGGGCGGGCGGAACCCGATCGTGCGCTCGAAGGCCGGCCGCCCTTCCGCGATCAGATGGTAGCCCGGATCCGCGACACGTTCGGCCTGCGAGGCGGTATCGTCTGTGACCGCTGCGGCCTGTGCCGCTTTCACCGCCTGCCCGGCAATGTCGAGTTCCGACAGGTCCGAGCCGCGGGCGAGGTCTTCGATGGCGCTGCGATAGAGGTTGCGCGTGGCGAAATCCATGCGGGCGAAGCTGCCGTCGGCCGAAAGGCGCGCATCGACGAGGCTGACCTTTTCAAAAAGATCGGCCCAGTCGACATCGCTGATCAGCCGCATGCTGGTGATGATGTTCCTGATCGTGACATTCGACGCGCCCTGGCGCTGCTGGGCATGCCGCACCACAGCGTCAACCGAACTGTGCTGCCTCGCCAGCCGCGCCTCCAGCCAGCCATGCGCCGGTGTCGTGCTGGGGTCCTGGTCGCGCAGCCGTTTGGCAAGCTGGGCCGCGAAGAGCTCGGGCAGGGGGTCGGCGGAGACCTTTTCAAGCGCGCTGCCGCGACCCTCGTTCGCCAATAGCCGGTCGGCCAGCGCATCCGCCTCGGCACGCATCCGGCGCCCGGCGGTGATCTGGTCGGCAAGCCTCCGCAGGTTCTCGACGAGCACGATGCGCAAGGTGATCGCCACGGCCCACAACTCGCCGATAGTCAGCGGCTGAACCTTTTGATAGGCAGCGATGAAGCGGACGAGCGTCTCTGGATCGAAATGGCTGTCGGTGTGCGCGACGAAGGCCCAGGCAATGCCGAAGACGCGCGGATATCCGGCGAACGGCCCCTCGGCGAGTTTTGGCAGCTGCCTGTAATAGTTGGGCGGCAGGTCGTCATGTATCTCGCGGATTTGCTCCTCGACCAAATGGTAGTTGTCCAGCAGCCATTCGGCCGCCGGCACGACGCCGCGCTCGTTCTCCACCTCCAGGGCGCTGGCACGGTAGGCGGCAAGCAGGACTGCCGCGTTGCTCTTAAGGCGCTTGTGCAGCGACTGGACGGACGGCGGCCGCTTCGTTACCGGTTGGGCAAGCGCAAGGGTCGCGGCGTGCTGCTCGAGCCGTTCGATGCCGAACAGTTCCTCCCGCACGGGCATGGGATCGTTCCATGGCATGCCCGGTGCCCGGCGGAAACCGAATCCGGACGACGGACTGTTGCCCTCGCCTTTCCCGTCCGTAACTACTTGCGGCTCCGGCGCCGACTTGGAGCCCACCTCAGGATGGTGGGTCCTTTCGGCAACGGCGGTTTCCGAATTGCCGATGTCTTGCACGCCACGCTCTTGGCCTCTGGCCATAATCATTCCTTTGCCCAGATGCGGCCAGGCAGCCGGCCGGGCGAAACCCGGCAATCGTGTCGGGGATGTAGGTCGCCGAAGCTTCGTCCGGGAGCGGACGCTCTCAGCCGAAATCGGCGCGCGTCAAGACGTAAACCGGCTTTCGGCCAGCGGAATAGGCGCGCCGCGCCGCCTTGTAGACAGAGACGCGGGCATCGTCGAAAGCCCTGAGATAACCGGCTTCGGAAATCACTCCCGGGAACAGGTCCGCCCCCGCGAAGAACGGAATCTCGAACATGCCGTCATGACCAATAAAACGGATACGCTTGCCGGCCTCTTCATAGCTTCGGCTTTGGTTTGGAAAACTGAGACTCATGGAACGCTCCTTACGGTGACGGCGCCTCTTCGATACGAAAAGCCGCTATGAGCACCGGAAATAATCCCGCCGGCGCTGTTCAAAAATAATGTCATCAAAAAATCTGATGCAGGCTGCACAAAATTCCAAAAACTCAAATAAAGCATGTAACTCATTACTGTAAATTCTCATCGACAACCCACGAGTTCATGTGTTTTTCGATTGAATTCATCATATCACAAAAATTGAAATCATGTGTTTTTGTTTTGCAACCGGAAAAAAATGAGGGAATTCAAAGAAAAATCTTTAATTTCATTTGCTTTCTGCGCGTTGAGGCGCACACTGAAACTGTCCGGATTGCCATTGGCTCCAGGTCCGAGCGCGGGCCCTTATCGATCCCGATAATCATCGATTATAGGGAGTAACGTCATGTCATTCAGTTTGAACATGGAAAAAGCAAAACCCTACATGGTGGGTTTCGTTCTCGGCCTCGTGGCTGCGCCGCTCATCGCCTTCAATGCGGGATGGGTTTCGACCACCAGCGCACGTATCGAGGCGGTCAAGACCGCACGGGTAGAGACTCTTGCGGGCATATGTTCTGCCTCGGCCAGCCGCATCGCCACCGCCAGCAGCACCGATCTGGCAACCTACAAGGGATATGAAAACCGTACGAAGCGGGATGAACTCGTTGCCGCCGCGATGGCCGACATCCAGGTGCCAGCGGATCTTCTCAGCAAGGTCACTTTCGATTGCGGGCGCACATTGTCCTGACAAGCACTGAACTCACAAGATACGAAGCCGAAGGCGTTTTCGCCTTCGGCTTTCAGTTGGAGTAATGCTTGAATTTGGAGCAGACAGCCGCGCCTGTCATGCAGCTTCCGACCACACCTGCTCCGTTGCTACTTTCGCTTCAACTTCGGCAAGGGTGCAGGATTGGACACCTCTTTCGCCAGGCGGAGCGCGCGCAGCTTCTCGGTCTTCTTTTCCCACGTTGCGGCCTCCCGATCGATGATCCTCCAGGCGACCGAGTTGGTCTCCGACGCCTTTTTATCCGCAGTAGTCTTTGTCGGCTTGAAAAACCGTTCGCTATTCGCTGTCATCCGTCAACTCCTTCACCCCGCAACGACTGATCGTCATCCGGGCGCCGCTTATCTGTCACGATTGTGATGCGACCACGAAGTCGATGGCGTCCCGAACCGTCAGGAATTCCTCGGCCGGCTCGTCAGGAATGGCGATGCCAAACTCGTCTTCGATGAGCATCACGATTTGGACCACCTCCAAGGAATCAGCGCCCAGGTCATCGACAATTGAAGCGTCATCGACGACCTTCGATTTCTCGACAGCCAACTGTCCGATGATGATGTTTTTCACACGCTCGGCAATATCGGCTCTTCCGTCTTCCATGGCGATGTGTCCTGATGAAGAATAATTACTGGGACGCTGCCGGCTGACGCGATTGGGAGGGATGAAGGCGATCATAGCGGCTCTGGTCCGGGCGGTAGGACCAAACAAAACCAACCGCCAAAACCAAGACAACAAGAATCACCGTCAGACGATTGGGCATCGTGGCCACGCGGCGGTGGAACCGCCCTCGTTTTCCCAAACCTCGACACCGGCGCGCTGTTCTTGCGCGCGCGTTTTGCGAGATAGAGGATAGTTTCCGGCATCGATCGTCGCCGACTTGATCAATCGGATAAGATTTGCCGCATCCTCATTCATGGTTCCCTGCCCGAGCACAAGGCTGTGGGTCTCATAGTCGGCGTTCTTGAGAATCTGCCGGAGGACGGTTCGGCGGTGCGTTCCCGGAATATCGGGGCCCTTGAAGATGAGGATTACCATAGCCAACCCTCCATGAAGAGGATGAGGATCATCGTCAGGCTGGCTGCAAAAAACACATAGCCACCCGCGGTGGTCCATACATGTCTTTGCTGTTTGTGGAAGAATATGGAAGACATTGAGTCCTCCTTCATTTCAGGGCCAGGGTAACCAACCCTCAAACAGCAGCGCCCTTGTCAATGGCTGCTGGAACACCAACCTTGCGCCCGATACCACGCATTGGCAAGCCCTCAATTGGGGCCGTTTCATGCCGATAGCGCTCCGAAGTCAGTGGTCGATGGATGAGACGGCGAAGCGTACTGCTCGTCATCGATGGCTTTTGAAAAGTGCGCCATTGCTGAAGGTCGCAAGGCTTCCGCCCCAACAGGCGTGAGGCAACAATGCGCACCAAGCGAAATCACCTGCTGTTTTTGAAGCCACGCAAGAGCATCACGGCTGACCTTTTTCCCAATTTCGGAGCGCGGCCGATAAAAAGCGAAGTCCGGTCGCACGAAGACAAGAGACACATTGTCATCGAGACATCTGACAAGGCTGGCGTCAGGCGCATCCAGGTTGTTCTTTTGCTGTCTGTCGTTGATGACGTCGCTCACATTATTTGTGACAGCGTGGTTACGGCGCTTTGCCTGAACGCGGTTACAAGCGCCTACCACATCTACATCCTGACCGCGGGAGGGCTTCGATGACCCTGAATGCAAGGAGGACGAGAAAGCCGTGCTCAAAATGACCGAAAGAACCACCGAAACCGAAATCACATTCACGCATCCGTTTCACCTCGAGTCCCTTTCGGAGCCTCTGGAAGAGCGCCGATTAGCCCGCCTGCTGCGCCACCGGCCACCGCGCCTGCCACTGCGCCCGCCGCCGTGGCAGCAAGCCATCCGGCGGCAACCACCGGCCCGACGCCGGGAATGATGAAGGTGTCGTCGCCCTTCCCGGCGAGTATGGGCTTTCCGCCTTCGCATCGGAAATCGGCAAGCTGCGCGTGTGGGGACGGGAACCTTCTGTAAAGTTCGGCGAAGTCTCGGCGGCGATCAACTAAGGCCAATGCGAGGCGGTGCTTTTTCCGTGTCATGGGTCCTGCATGACCTCTCCTCCAGCCTGCGTCGACGCCGGCTGGCGTAGCTGCGTGGAATTCAGTCGCTCGAACGCGCTCTGTTCAGGGCGAAACATCCAGACCAAGGTGATCGAAAGGACAACGAGGAAGGCCGATAGCATCAAGCGACTGATCATATCGCATCGCCTTTCGTCGCGCCGCCCTCGTTTTCCCACACCTGAAGGCCAGCATCATCTGCGGCTCGGGGCAGATGACGCGCCCTATGTTCGAGGTTGTGCAACATGAAAGGCGGTTCGATAAGACCGGCCTTGAACTGGCTGATCCCGAACTTCGCGGCGGAGCGACTGCGCTTCGTCTCCGTTCCTCCTTCCGCAATCTGATAATCCGAACGCTTCAGAATATCGCGAACCAGTCTTATGTCTGCGGCGTGCGTATATTGTTTTGGATAAGTGGAAGACATGTCGTCCTCCATTCACATCGGGAGGTATGTGTGCTTCGCACTCTGCTTATCGGTGGACAGATTTGTTGTGGGAGGCGTGGTTCGGAGCGCCGCCTTCATTCTCCCATCCCTGCAGATCGTTTTCGCCAGATCGCAAGGGCACGCTGACCGGACGAAATTCCGCCTTGCAAATAAGCGGTAGGCCTTGGATAGCATGCCGAGGCCGAAGGGGGGCAAAGAGTACCTTGTACTTCAGTGGGCGACCGAAAGATCGTTCAAGTTGCTCCATCAGCCTGTGCGGCGAGGCTTTGCCGGAGTGGACCAACCGCATCAGCAGTTTGGTGGCCGTGTTGAATTTTTGCCCGTTCTCAGCAAGGGCATCCGGGCTGTAGCCCGCCATGCGCAGCGCGGACCGGACCATTTCCCGCGATGAGATTTCAGAAATTCCAGCACCGGAAGACATGTCGTCCTCCTTTGATTGGGGCCAGGGTAACCAACCCTCAAACAGCAGTGCCCGTAACATTGGCTGCTGAAGAAATCAGTGTGGGCCCACCTGGTGCCGAAAGCAAGGGTACAAATAAGGTCAATTCGGTTCACTCTTCCAGTGCGCAGATTCGCCATTGTTTTGCAGCGTGCGATGCCTCGCACCCCAACCATATCATCGAAGCGATGAGACGCCCTTATTAAGCTCTTGAGATCCCATCAGGGGTGATTATCCGTGCCGGGCGGGCATTTTTCCCTGATCGCTGCCAGAGCGGCGGGGAAGTCTTTTTGAAAACGTCGCCTTCCAGTTCGTTCTGCGCATAATGACGAGGACGGGCCGAAAGCTTGGCAAAGCCGAGGGCCTTGAGTTCGCGGCCCACCGTCGTCTCGTCGATGGAAATGCGGAACTCCTCGAACAGCCACTGGACCAGGTCCTTGCGCCGCCAGCGCACCACGCCATGAATGGCCGGAATTGGGCCGCTTTCCACAAGTTGAGCCAGCGCCTTGCGCTGCGCGTCGTTCAGTTTCGACCGAGCCCCGGGCGCTTTGGTGTTCATCAATCCATCGGGACCGCGCTCATTGAAGCGCACGACCCAGTCACGAACGATCTGTACCGTCACGCCGCCGATCTCGGATGCATACTGCCTGGACCCGCCGTCATAGATCGAAGCCAGAGCCAGAAGCCGGCGAACTTGCGCGGCGTCCCTGGCTTTCTTCGCAAGCCGTCTCAACGTCGAGCCGTCATAGTCCATCCGCAACGAGATCGCTCTCGTCATGCCGAACCTCCGTTCGACACAGGGAGTCAGAAATTCGATGATTTGGGAACCCCTCTACGAGAGGCCGTCAGCGCGCGTTGGTATTAGAGCAACAACTTCAAGGCAATTTAACAGGAAGAACGGCGAGTTTCATTTGCTTCCCCTGCCCCAAGGCGCAAGATAAAACTGTCCGGATTGCCATTGGCTCCAGGTCCGAGCGTGGGCCTTATAGATCCCGATAATCATCGATTAGAGGGAATAAAGTCATGCCATTCCATCTCAGCATCGAAAATGCAAAACACTATCTGGTGGGTTTCATTCTCGGCCTTGTCGCCGCGCCGCTCATCGCGTTCAACGCGGGATGGGTTTCGACCGCCAGTGCACAAGCCGAGGCCGTGAAATTCGCGCGCGTGGAGACGCTTGAGGGCATATGTTCCGCCACCGCAAGCAGCACCGATCTGGCAACCGTCAAGGGGTATGAAATCCGCGCCAAGAGGGACGAACTCGCCGCCGCCTTGGCGGATATCCAGGTGCCGGCGGACCTTCTCAGCAAGGTCACCTTCGACTGCGAGCGTACATTGTCCTGATCCTCGCGCGATAGACCGAAGCGCGATCAGGACGGCAAAAGCCCGGTCCGGATAAAAGCTCCCGGGCCAGAAATCCGGCAGCCGGCAGAGCCCGATCCGGGTCCGGGTTCAAGCCCTGCCGATTTCACAGGCTTCGTCGGACATAATATCACCGACCTTGCAGGCGGCCTCCGTCCGGTTGGTGGCGCCAACCTTTTTCATGATACTGCGAATATACACCTTCACCGTGCTCTCACAGAGATTGAGTTCTAGGGCGATGAGCTTGTTCGCCTTGCCACGGCGCAGCGCATCGGCAACGGACAGCTGACGCGCCGTGAAAACGTGATGGCCACATCGCTCACGGGAATAGCGGCCCAAACGGCCGCGCACCGCCAGCACGCTGCTTGCCGGAACAAACCGACCGCCGGCGATGGCAAGCGCAAGTGCCTTGATGCAGACATCGATATCGACGGTGTTCGGAATGAAGCCTTGCACGCCTCGGTCGATGACCTGCAGTACGTGATCAAGTGTCTGAATGCCGGACAATATCACCACAGGCACTGGCTCAAGCGTCGTCACGAACTGCGCGATCTCGTCCATGAACTGCGGCGCCACGACGTCCCTGCCGACGATGTTGACAAGAGCGACGCGGAGCGTGCCAAGGCCTGCCTTGCGCTGCTGCCAGCTGACAAGCCCGGAAAAGGTGAAAATGCTGATGCCGAACTGATGCGTATCAAGACTGTTGGCAAGACATTCCCGGTCGAGGTTCCTTTTGTCGAAGATCGCGACATAGTCGCTCGGCGCATATCCCTCCGGCTCCCCGTCCACGTTTTCCCTGGAATAGGCTCGCATATCGCTGCCGGCTAAATCTCGGGCCTGGAGAATTTTGATCGGCTCCTCTTCGCAAGCCCCCTCGTTGTCTTTCGCCATTGTGGCCCTCATTCGTCTATCGGTCGAAGTGACACGCCCGTCCCGCATTCCTGCGGCCACCGCGCGCTGCGCAAGCACTTTGAGGGATTCCGCGATCGGCAGGGTCTGGTTCCCCTCGATATCGCAGCGTCGGCCTCGCGAAAATTCTTCTTCGAACGCGTAGACGCCGGCAATGGAAGGCGCCTCGCCTTCGGGAAAATCGATCTAAACCGGGAATAGTATCCGCAAAAAAGAAGATATTTATGCAACGCAGAAATGCTTTGAGAGGCAAGGTGAAAAACACTCGCCAAGAAAACACCATCCGGTTCGGTCCGATTTATTTTTTAGTTACTAATTATTTATCAAAAAAAATCTGCACGAACAGATTCGGATAATACGTATAGTCAAGGGTATACAATTTCTGCGACAATACCCATACTGTGCCAAATTCCTATTCGCGCATATTGAACCCTCAGAATGCGTGCAAAATCCCCGAGAAGTCGCCCATGAATTCGAGCCATCCCTTTGCGCACGCCTCGTCGGGGTTCGACGGCACCTCCGGCAGGATTATCGCGATCGGCGCGTCGGCCGGCGGACTGGATGCCTGCCGCATCCTGCTTGAGGCCATGCCGTCGGGTGGCGGCAACACTTTCATTCTCGTCCAGCATCTCGATCCCGTCCACGAGAGCCTGCTGGCCGAACTCCTCTCCCGCCACACCCCCATGACGGTCATCCAAGCCAGGGACGGCCAGAAGCTGGAGCCGGATCATCTCTTCATCATTCCGCCCGGCCGCTACATGGGCGTGCAAGCCGACACGATACGCCTCACCACGCCGCCCGACCGCCGCGGCACGCGCATGCCCTTCGACTTCCTCCTGCAGGCCCTCGCCGCGGAATACGGCGCGCGTGCGACGGCAGTGGTCCTGTCCGGCACCGGGACGGATGGCAGCATCGGCATCGGACTCATCCGCGCGGCGGGCGGCCGGGTCTATGTCCAGGATCCGGACGAAGCCGACTATGACGGGATGCCGAAGAGCGCGATCGCTTCAGGAATGGCTGAACACGTCATGCCGCTGGCGGCAATCGCTGGGGCCTTGCACCGGCCGCCGCCCGCCAGGGACGACGCTAGGCCGCCCTCGAAGGAGGCGACCGTCGACAGGATCCTCACCATGCTCCGCGAAACGGCGGGCAAGGATTTCGCCCTCTACAAGCAGGGAACGCTGCTTCGCCGGATGGAACGGCGTATGGCCATGGCAGGGATCGCCTCCTCCGACACGGCACGCTACCTGGACGTCCTTAAACAAAACCCGCTTGAACTGTCCCAGCTTGCCACCGACATCCTGATCAATGTGACGAACTTCTTCCGCGACCCCGAGGTTTTCGAGCGGTTGCGCGCGACGATCGTGCCCGAACTCGTCAAGAACCATCCGCCCGGGCGCACGCTGCGCCTGTGGGTCGCAGGGTGCAGCACCGGCGAGGAGGCCTATTCGCTCGGCATGATCGTCCAGGAGTGCATTTCGCAGGCCAGACGCGACATCCAGATGCAGATCTTCGCCTCCGATGCGGACGAGGCGGCGGTCGCCTTCGCGCGCGACGGCTTCTATCCGCTCGCGATCAACGCGGACGTCTCGCCCGAGCGGCTGCAACGCTTCTTCACCCAGGAGGAACACGGCTACCGGATCGCTTCGGAGCTTCGCTCGTCCGTCATTTTCGCGGTCCAGAACGTCCTCAGCGATCCGCCCTTTTCCAACGTCGACTTCATCTCCTGCCGTAACCTGCTGATCTATCTCGGCCCGGAGGCGCAGGCAAAGGTCATCGCGCTCTGCCACTTCGCCCTCAACGAAAACGGCATCCTGCTGCTCGGCAATACGGAAACGGTGGGCACGGCGACCAACCGCTTCGATGTACTCGACAAGTCAGCAAGGATCTTCCGCCGCAAGGGACAGCGCGGCCGCTATGGCTTTGCCATCAACGCAACGGACAATGTCCGGGTGCCGGCGCAGCAGGGGCAGGCGCCGAGCCGACAGGCCGCGCTCGCCGATCTCTGCCGCCGCATGGTTCTCGACACGTATGCCCCGGCCACGGTGCTGATCAACCGCAAACACGAGTATCTCTATTCGCTTGGCCCCGTACAGCGCTACCTGCGCATCGCCCAGGGCTATCCGAGCCAGGATCTCTTCACAATGACGCCGCGCAGCGTGCACACCAAGCTCCGCTCGGCGCTCCACCGCGCCCGGCAGGAGCACGCCCGCATCGTGGCGACCGGCCTTTACCACGATGCGGACGACACCCTGTCGCGCTACGAGATTGCGGTTCAGCCCGTCGTCAGCGACGGCGAAGACCTGTTTCTCGTCAGCTTCCTCGACACCGCCCAGCCACCTGAAGCCGGTGAGCGTCCCGAAGATGCCACCCCCGACGATCGGTCCGGCGCCCTGGAGCGGGAGCTGGCCACCACACGCACGGAACTGCAGGCGGCGATCCGGGACCTGGAAAATGCGGCGGAAGAGCAGAAGGCGATCAATGCGGAGACGCTCTCGCTCAACGAGGAATATCAATCCGCCAATGAGGAACTGCTGACCTCCAAGGAGGAGCTGCAATCGTTGAACGAGGAGCTGACCGCCCTCAACGCCCAGCTTCACGAAGCGCTGGAACGCCAGCGCGCGACGGCAAACGACCTCGAAAACGTGCTGTACAGCACCGACGTCGCGACGATCTTCCTCGATCCCGGATTGAACATCCGTTACTTCACACCGGCGACGCGCTCGATCTTCAACGTCATCATGGGCGACATCGGCCGGCCGCTGGTAGACCTCAACGCGCGCGTGCCCGACGCGACCCTGCTCGGCGACGCCTCCGCCATCTTGAATGGTAGCGCCACCCGGGAGCGCGAGGTCAGGACAGGAAACGGCACCTGGTACATGCGCCGGGTCATGCCGTACCGAACCCAGGAAGAGGGCATGGAAGGCGTGGTGATCACCTTTGCCGACGTGACCTCCCAGCATCGTGCCCACGAAGCGCTCGACCGGGCGAAGCAGGCGGCCGAACGCGCCAATGCGGCAAAATCCCGTTTCCTCGCCGCGGCAAGCCACGACTTGCGCCAGCCGTTGCAATCGCTGGTCCTGCTTCAGGGCCTTCTGGAACAATCGGTGGAAGGCGAGCAGGCCCGGAAGCTGGTCAGAAGCTTCGGCGATACGCTCGGCTCCATGTCCGGAATGCTGAACGCCCTCCTCGATATCAACCAGATAGAGGCCGGCACGGTCCAACCGCGTATCATTACGTGCCCCGTGAATGACGTGCTGCAGCGGCTGGCCGACGAATTCGGCTACAGCGCCGCGGAGAAGGGCCTGCGCCTGCGCTTCGTGCCTTCCAGCCTGCTGGTGCGCACCGATCCCCGCCTTCTGGAGCAGATTGTTCGCAACCTTTTGGCGAACGCACTCAAGTACACCCGGCAAGGCAAGATCCTGCTCGGCTGTCGGCGACACAAGGATGCACTCGCCATCGAGGTCTGGGACAGCGGCGTCGGCATTCCATCCCAAGAGCTCCAGGCGATTTTCGACGAGTACCACCAGGCCGCCGGCGAAGAGGCGGACCTTGGCCTCGGCCTCGGCCTTTCCATCGTCAAGCGCCTCAACATGTTGCTGGGCCACGAGATCGAGGTCCGTTCCGTTCCGGGTAAGGGCTCGGTCTTCTTGCTCCGTGTCGCGCTCGGGCGGCAGGAGCGGCAGGAGGACCGGCCGCCGATCGAGCAAAACACGCAGGCGCCCCCTTTGCGCGGCACCGTGCTCCTCATCGAGGACGACCAGAAGGTCCGCAGCCTGATCGAGATCGCGCTCCGCGACGAACATCACCTGGTCTACGCCGCAGACAGCAGCGCGGCGGCGATCGAGCTCGTTTCCAGCGGCATGGTGGTACCAGCGCTCATCCTGGCGGACTACAACCTGCCGAATGAGCTGAACGGCCTCGACGTCACCAAAAACCTTCGTGCGCTTCTCGGCCGCAGCATTCCCGCGATCGTTCTGACGGGAGACATCAGGGCGGAGACGTTGCGCATCCTTTCGGCCGAGAACTGCCTGCACATGCCGAAACCGGTAAGTCTGGGCGAACTCCTGAAGGCGATCCAGCTTCTGCTGCGCACCGGCAGGATCGAGCCCCATGGCGAGCGGCAGGGCGAGCCGCAGGCGCCGCCCCCCGGTGCGCCGGCGATCTATGTCATCGACGACGACGATACGACACGCGAGGCGCTGCGCGAGAGCCTGGAGGCCGACGGGCGCAGGGTACTGGCGTTTTCCGACGGGGAAACCTTTCTCGCAGCCTTCAACGACGCGTTGCCCGGGTGCCTCGTCGCGGACGTCAAGCTGCCGGGAATAAGCGGTCTGGACGTACTGCGGGCGCTGAGCGACCGGGGGGCCACGCTGCCAACGGTCATGATCACCGGCGCCGGCGACGTCGCGACCGCGGTCCTGGCGATGAAGGCGGGCGCTTCCGATTTCATCGAGAAACCGATCGGGCCTTCCGAGCTGCTGGCAAGCGTTTCCCGGGCACTGGAGTCCAACCGCGACAAGGGCGAGCAGGCCGCCCGGCAGCAGGAGGCGAAGACCCGTATGGCGCGCCTGACGGAGCGCCAGCGGGAAGTCCTGGACCGGGTGCTCGCCGGCGAACCCAGCAAGGTGATCGCAATGGATCTGGGCGTCAGCCAGCGAACGGTCGAAGTGCACCGGGCCGCGATCATGCGGCGACTTCAGGTCGGCTCCCTGCCTGCCCTCGCACGGCTGGTGGTGTTGGCGGAAAGCGGGGAAGTGGCAAGCAAGGGGTAGGCCTCTATCCTACGCTCGACAATCGGGGCTGTTCGGGCGCCGGACACCACCTTTGCCGCACCTCAACCTGATCCGCGCGACGGTTGCGCCGCAATTGATCTGTTGCCAAGACCGGGGAACGGGTCCAGTGTCTTCGTTCCAGCAGCCATCTCACGGGCGCTGCTGTTTGAGGGTTGAATACCCTAGCCCCAAAGCGAGGAGGACATCATGTCTTCCGTATTCCACTACACCAGGAAGTTAAGTTACGCGGACATCGCCGGCTACGCCGTATCGGCGGCAAGTCTTGCGATGGTCGTCTACATTCTGATCGAGCGATGGTTATGGTGATCCTTGTCTTCAAGGGTGCGCGGTCGGCTGCAAGCCGGCAACGAACCGTTCTGCGGCAAATCTTCAAGGACGCCGATTACCAGACGGAAAACCTGTCGGCCGGGGTCGGCACGGAACATGGCGAAGCGCGCAATCTCATCCGCCTCATCAAGGGCGTGACGATCGGCGCCGAGAAGTATCCCCTGTCGCAAAACGCCCGGTACAAAAACCGCAACCTCGACCTCGATGTCTGGGGAAACGAGGGCGCCTCGGCAAGGCGGAGCCCCGAAGACTAAAGGGCCGGTTCAGCCGGCGCACTTCGTCGGCCGTCGTTGGCGCAATGGGAAAGCAGCATCGAAATGACCGAAAGAACCACGGAAACCGAAATCACATTCATGCATCCGTTCAACCTGAAAGCCCTCGAGGAGCCGTTGGAAGCCGGAACCTACCGCCTCGTCGTCGACGAAGAGCTGATCGAGGGCCTCAGCTTCGCAGCGTATCGGCGGATGGGCACGCACCTCGAGATTCCCGCAATCGCGGTGGGGATGGCGAGGCGCCAGTTCCTGCAGGTATCGACGGCGGAAATCGCCGAGGCATTGGCGCGGGATGCGCCACAGACAGAAAACGGCCCGCGCTTCATTCCGGAAAGATACCTGAGTTTTACGACGTCAGCGAAGCCAAGCGCGCCAGAGAGCCGAACCGGTAAGTGTCAGCCCGACCCTGCATCGGAGCAGACGATTGAGGAAGCAAACATCCCGATAGCCGACTCATCGGGGACCGCTGAGGAGCGTTTCCGCAATCGGCGGCCTTCAACCCATCCCTCGGTTCTGGGGCACGGAAGCGCCTCCTTCCGGGTTTTCGTTGCCGTTCAGCATTCCTAACCCCTGGCGAAAGGCTCCGGCAATGGCTTCGAACTTAACGCTCTGCCAGCGGGCATAGTCCTGCAGCAGGACGGGGGAGACGTAGAGATCGCCCTGATTGCCGGGAAAGCTCCAGACTGTTGATTTGCACTGATGGGTTGGATGCCCCTCCCACCGGCATCGCAGTGTGCCAAGATGGTGATGCGTTACGTCACCCACAGAGGAGGAGGCATCGATGGAGGAAGTTAGCATCGTCGGCGTCGACCTTGCAAAGCAGGTTTTCCAGGTTCACGGCGCAGCATCGGATGGCCGGGTTTTGTTTCGTAAGAAGCTCTCGCGTCTTCAGTTTCCAAAATTCATGGCGACACTGCCCCCTTGCGTAGTCGCGATGGAGGCCTGCGGCACAGCCCATTATTGGGGGCGCGAGTTGGCAGGGCTCGGCCATGACGTTCGGCTGATCCCGCCGGTTTATGTAAAGGCTTTCGTCAAGCGCCAGAAGAACGATGCTGCCGATGCTGAGGCTGTTGCAGAAGCTGCGATGCGGCCGACCATGCGGACGGTCGCTGTGAAGACGTCAAATCAGCAAGCTCGGGCAATGCTATTCCGAACTCGCGATCTTCTTGTCGGCCAACGAACGCAGATGGTGAACGCTCTGCGCGGAGATCTTGCGGAACATGGTGTCATTGTGGGCAAAGGACTGGGCAATGTGGAGCGCCTTTCAACCCTAGGGTCCGGACTCACTAGAGCCACCAGATGACGGCTGCGGCGAGAGCGACGGCACCCATGAAGTTTTTGATGTTGCGATCGAAGCGGGTGGCGAGGCGACGCCAGTCCTTGAGACGGCAGAACATACGCTCGATGACGTTGCGCTGCTTGTAAACGGCGCGGTCGTACTCGTACTGGACCTTGCGATTTCGACGTGGCGGGATCACAGCCTCGGTACCGCGCTCGTCGAGCCACTCGCGCAGAGCCTGGCTGTCATAGCCCTTGTCCGCGACGAGCTGCGCGGTGGGCGGCAGGGCTTCGATACACAGCCTCGCCACCTTGCAGTCATGGACGTTGCCGGGCGTCAGGAGCAGGACGTGAGGGCGACCTTTCGCGTCGCAGACGGCATGGAGCTTGGTGTTCCGTCCGCCTTTCGTGCGGCCGATACCATGAGCCATGGCCCCCCTTTTCCGCCGCCTG